>JAJUHM010000112.1 GCA_029279925.1 Aquabacterium olei | reverse complement strand
CCTCGCGATGCTGCTCACGCTTCATTCCCTGGAGACCCGTCCATGAGCTACCTGCTGGTGAAGTGGATTCACGTGCTGTCGTCGACCGTGCTGTTCGGAACAGGCGTCGGCTCGGCGTTCTATCTGCTGTTCGCCAGCCTGCGTGCCGAGCCACGCACCGTCGCCGCCGTAGCGGGCCTGGTGGTCTGGGCTGACGCCGTGTTCACCGCCACCACGGCCATCCTGCAGCCGCTCACGGGGCTGTGGCTGGCGCACCAGGCCGGCTGGCCGCTGACCCGGGGTTGGCTGGCGTGGTCACTGGCTTTGTACGCAGTGGCCATTGCCTGCTGGTTGCCGGTGGTCGGTCTGCAGGTCCGGATGCGCAATGCGGCGCGGGCCGCAGCCCGTGCCGGTCAGCCCCTGCCGCCGGGTTACTGGCGTGATCTCAAGCTGTGGACGGCCCTCGGGGTGCCGGCTTTCTTTGCCTTCCTGGCGCTGTTCTACCTGATGGTCGTCAAACCGGCCGTGTGACGACCCGGCGGTTTCCCGCCTCGCGCTCGGTGCCGTGGCGGGGGCCGTATCAGGGCCGCGCGGTCGGGGCGTCGCCCGCAGCCGGCCCGGGTCGCACATTCAACGCCATCGCCTGGTCGGTGTCCGCGGCATTCTGGTTGCCCCGCCCGTACACCAGGCCGGTCTCACCCGCCGTGTAGAGCGTGCCCTCGCGCGTGCGCGGCGGCTCGTTGCGCTGCTGGCGGCCCATCTGCATGCGCGCCATCATGTCCGCCAGGGCCGGCATCACGCGGGCCATCGCGGTGTTGACGACCGCCATGGCGCCCACCCGCACATCGCGCGTCGGCTCCGTGGCTGCTTCCAGGATGGAGCTGTCGACCTTCTCCGGCTCGATCTTCGGCGTGGGCAGCTTGGGCTCCTGATCCAGGTAGTTGCCGGCGTGCTCCGGGAAGGGCGTGTCCACGGCACTGGGCTGGATCAGCGTCACGGACACCGGGGCCTGATCGGCCTCGAGTTCGATGCGCAGGGCATCGGTGTATCCCTTCACGGCATGCTTGCTGGCCGAGTAGAGCGACTGCAACGGAATGGCGGCATCCGAGGCCTCGCTGCCGATGTTGATCAGCGCACCGCCCTGCCTGCGCAGATGAGGCAAGGCCGCTCTCGAGCCGTGGACCACACCCCAGAAATTGGTCCTGAAGAGGCGCTCGGCATCCTCGTCACTCACCTCGTCGGCACGACCGAAGATCGAGACCCCTGCATTGTTGATCCAGGTGTCGATGCGGCCGAACCGCGTCACGGCCTCGGTCGCGATCTGCTCGACCTGCGCGCGGTCCCCGACGTCGGCCTGCACGGCGATTGCACGCCCGCCTGCCTGATGGATCTGGTCGACGAGGGCCTCGAGCGTGAACCGGCTGCGGCACGAGAGCACCAGGGCCGCGCCCTGCCGCGTCGCAGCCAGCGCGGTGGCCAGGCCGATCCCGCTGGAGGCCCCGGTCAGGACGATGACCTGCTGGTCAAGAGGCTTGAGCTTGGGTTTCATGGACAGGCTCCTGCAAAGGGTGAAACGTCGCCCTTCACGGCAAGGCGCGTGCCCCGACTTCGCCCGTCGGTCACCCCCGCCTCTGCAGGCCGCCCGGACACGGCGCGCGCGGCCTGTCAGGCGGCAGCGTTTACACACCAAGTTGCCAGCCGCTCCCGCCTCGGTGGGCCGTGGGGCACCGTTCCGGTCGCGCTGCCTCGCCCTGCCCCGCGCAGCTTGCCTTGCAGGCGCGCTGCTTGCCGCCTTGGTTGACAAGCAAGACCCGGCCATGAGGCCCATCTAAGGAGACCCTCCATGAAAGCGCTCTGCTGGCACGGCAAGAAGGACATCCGCTTCGACACGGTGCCGGACCCGATCATCGAGCACCCCCGTGACGCCATCATCAAGGTGAGCAGCTGTGCCATCTGCGGATCGGACCTGCACCTCTACGATGGCTTCATGCCCGGTATGAAGCACGGCGACATCATGGGCCACGAGTTCATGGGCGAAGTCGTCGAGGTCGGGCACGAGAACAAGCGCCTGAAGAAAGGTGACCGGGTGGTCGTGCCCTTCACCATCATCTGCGGCGAATGCGAGCAGTGTCGCCGCGGCAACTTCTCGGTGTGCGAGCGCACCAACCGCAGGAAGGACCTGGCCGCCAAGGCGTTCGGACACAGCACGGCGGGCCTGTTCGGCTACACGCACCTCACGGGAGGCTACCCGGGCGGGCAGGCCGAGTACGTGCGGGTGCCCTACGCCGACGTCGCCCCCGTCAAAGTGCCTTCGTCCCTCACAGACGAGCAGGTGCTGTTTCTGGGTGACATCTTCCCCACGGGCTGGCAGGCCGCCGTGCAGTGCGAGATCGAGCCGACCGACACCGTTGCCATCTGGGGCGCGGGCCCGGTGGGCCAGTTCGCCATCCGCAGTGCGATCCTGCTCGGCGCGCGGCAGGTGATCGCGATCGACCGCCTGCCTGAACGGCTGAGCATGGCCGCTGCGGCCGGGGCCGTCACCATCAACTTCGACGAAGAAAGCGTGCTGGAACGCCTCAAGGACCTCACGGAAGGCAAAGGCCCCGAAAAGTGCATCGATGCCGTCGGGCTCGAAAGCCACGCCACCCGCTCCATCGACGCCATGTACGACCGCGCCAAGCAGGCCACGATGATGGAGACCGACCGGCCCCATGTCCTGCGCGAAATGATCTACGTCTGCCGGCCCGCCGGGATTCTGTCGATCCCGGGCGTGTATGGCGGTCTGCTGGACAAGATCCCCTTTGGCGCGGCGATGAACAAGGGTCTGACCTTCAGAATGGGGCAGACCCACGTCAACCGCTGGACCGACGACCTGCTGGCCCGGATCGAGCAGGGTCAGATTGACCCGTCCTTCGTGATCACCCACACCGCGCCACTGTCCAGCGGTCCGGCCATGTACAAGACCTTCCGGGACAAGCACGACGGCTGCGTGAAGGTCGTGCTCAAGCCTGGTCAAGCCTGAGGAGACCCACCATGACGACACGCGCATCCTTGAACACCCTGGCCCGGGGACTGGGCTGGTTCAGCATCGCGCTGGGCGCGGCCGAGTTGCTGCGGCCGGCTGCCACGGCCCGATTCAGCGGCATCACGCCGCGCCCGCGTCTCGTGCAGGCATGCGGCGCGCGGGAAGTGGTGACCGGGCTGGGGCTGCTGCTGGCTCGCAATCCGGCGCCCTGGCTGTGGGCCCGCGTGGCCGGGGACGTGCTGGATGTGGCGGCGGTGGGGCTGGAAGCGCCCCTTGCCTCACCAGGCAGGCGGCTGCCACCCCGAACTGGGCTGGCACTCGGTGCCTTGGCGGGCGTGCTGCTCGTTGACCTCCTCAGCGCACGCGCAGCCACCCAGTGCAACCGAAGGGAACGGGCAGGAACACGCTTCGACTACAGCGACCGCAGCGGCTGGCCGGCCTCTCCAGACCAGATGCGCGGACTGGCGGCCAGCCCGTCCCGCCCCGGCACGGCGGGCGACCTGCGGGCAGCGGGGGCTCAGGTGCCCGCCACCATCTGGACGCCGTCTGAACCGGGCGCGCCCGAGAAAACCGCGGCCCCAGCAACAGGCTGGAGCCCGGTCACTCCCCCTTCATCAGGGAGTCCAGCGTGAGGTCATAGGCCGGCCCGAAGGTGTCGAGGAAGTAGCGCAACTCGGGCGTCATGTGCTCCTCGATCTTGGCACGCACCTGTTCGTCGGCCTGCTCGAACTCGCGGTTGCCATAACGCAACTCGGCACGGCATTTCAGCCACGCGGCCAACCGGTCGGCTGACTTGATCAGCGTCGCCTCGGCCGGTGGCCAGGCATGGTGATCCAGCATGGGGGCAAGGGCCGGCTTGAGGCCTTCCGGCAGCAGGCCGACCATCTCGGCACACACCTCGCCTTCCAGGTTGGCCGTGGCGTGGCGCATGGCCGGGGAGTACTTCACCGGCGTCGGCAGGTCGCCGGTGATCGCCTCGGTCGCATCGTGGAACAGCGCGCGGGCCGCCACGGCATTCGGGTCCACGGGCTGGCCGAACACATCGCGAGCGATCACTGCGAGCGCATGGGCCAGCACAGCCACCTCCCAACTGTGCTGGGCTACGTCCTCTTCCACGGCGTTGCGCATCAGACCCCAGCGCTTGATGAAGCGCAGGCGGGACAGATGGGCATAGAAAGGGCTGTGGGGAGATGTCGCTTGGCTCATGATGGGCACGGGGTGGAGGTGACACTGTAACCCGGGGGCTGTCGGCCACCGCCGCGCCCGTGTACCCTGCTGGCATGAACGATCAGATCGGCAAGCTCCTGCTCGCGGCCCTGGTCATCGGGTTCGGCCTGCTTGCGTGGCGCGCCTGGCAAATCCGCCAGGCCAGCCCCGCATGGCCCACCACCGAGGGCGAGATCCTGGTGTCGAGGGCCTATCCGCTCAACGAATCCCATGACGGCGCCGGCACGCCCACCCGTCAATGGCTGGTGGAAGTGACGTACCGCTACAGCGTGGCGGGGCAGACCTACACCGGCGACCGACTGCGGGCCTTCGTGCCCCCGCTGAGCGACGAAGCGTCGGCCCGGGCCCTCATCGCCGGGTTTCCTGTGGGGGCAAGGGTGCCCGTGCACCACGACCCTGAACGGCCTGAACGAAGCGTTTTGATTCCCGGCTGAACAGGGGCCGTCAATCGATGCACAATTCGGCCCACATCGATCACGCTTTACCGGACACCCGCTGCATGGCCGCGCTCACCAACGACAAGAACCGCACTGACGTGCTGAATCGCCTCAAGCGCGCCGAGGGCCAGTTGCGCGGCATCCAGCGCATGATCGAGGAAGGCGACGACTGCCTGGCGATCGCCACGCAGATGGCCGCCGTGCGCAAGGCGCTGGACAGCACCTATGTGCGCATGACGATGTGCTTCATGGAACAGAAGCTGCACGGCGTGATCCAGGACAGCCCCGCCGAGAGCGAAGGCCTGGACGCCGTGCTTCAGGACATCGAAACCCTGCTGGGCAAGGTCCGCTGAGCGTTCAGTCGCGCTTGAGCTTGCAGGTCGACAGGCCGAAGGGCAGGTAGGCCGGGCACCAGCCGATCAGCCCCGTGGCCAGCGGCACCACGCCGATCCAGCCCCACACCCCCACCGTCCCGGTCGCCGCCAGTGCGATGAGCGCCACACCAGCCCCAATCCGGGCCACACGGTCGATACCACCAACGTTTGCTTTCATGCTTCTCTCCTTCAGATGACAAAACCATCACTGACACCGCCCTGATCCAGGTGGTGCCAGACGTCCTGGGCGCTGCGAAACACGCGCCCTTCGAAATGCGCCGCGATGCCGGCATGCTGGAGCCGATCCATCACCGGGCCCTTGATCTCGGCCAAGTAGAGCCGCCGTCCTTGTGAGCGCTGTGCGGCATCGAAAGCGAGCAAGGCCTGACCCGCGGTGTGGTCTACGTGGTTGACCGCGGACATCAACAGCACCACGTCCTGCACACGGGGGCGCGCACCGATGAAGGCACACAGCGCCTGCTCGACACGCTGCACATTCGTGAAGTCCAGGCTGTCGTCGACCCGCAGCAGGATGGCGTGCGGGAGGCGCTCGGCGTGGTGGCGCTGCACATTGCGGAAATGCGCGGTTCCGGGCAGACGCCCCACTTCGGCGACATGGGGCTGACTGTGGCGCCAGATCAAGGCCGCCAGCGACCATCCCATGCCGATCAGGATGCCCGCTTCGAAGCCGACCACCAGCACCCCCAGCGCCGTCCCGGCAAACGCACCGGCCTCGGATGCATCGGTACGCCACGCCTCGCGCAGCGGACGCAGCGTCAGGAGCCCGGAGACGGCCGCGATGATGACCGCGGCGAGTGCGGCCCGCGGCAGGTGGGCCAGCGCCGGCATCAGGCCTGCCAGCAGGGCCACCAGCACCCCGGCGCTGATCAAGCCGGACAGCGGGCTGCGCGCGCCTGCGGCCTCATTGACCACAGAACGTGACAGGCCACCGGCCACCGGCATCCCACCCAGCAAGGTGCTGCCCAGGTTGGCGGCAGACAGACCGAGCAGTTCGCGGTCCGCGTCCACCCGTTCACCCTGTCGCGCCGCGAACGTCTGGGCCACCGACATGCTGCTGACAAAGCTCACCAGGCTGATGAGCAGGACCGGAATCAGCAACCCGGGCACATCGATCCGCGACAGATGCTCGACATCCGGCACCGCAAGCCAGCCCGCGTCTCCGCCCAGCGGCACCGCACCGACGAGCCGAACCGGCACCCCGGGGTAACGCAACAGCGCATCCGCTAGCAACGCAGACAGCGTGAGGCCGACGAGCGGCCAGAGTCGAACCAGCACCTCGACGCGGGAGCGTGGCCAACGCCGCAACCGCCCCCACCCACGGACGGTCGGCCCCCCGGCCAGCAGCACGATCAGGGTGACCACGCCGACGAGGGCGTCGCCCCAGGCGGGCCAGGCGCCTTCACGGGCGCGTGCCAGAAAGCGCTGCGCCATCTCGGGCAGCGTGTGGCCCAGGCCCGACCACCCCAGCAAAGGTGCGGCCTGGCCCACCAGGATCAGCAAGGCCGAAGCCACGGTGAAACCCTGCACCACCGGCCCGCTCAGCAACTGCGACAGAAAGCCCAGCCTGCGCCAGCCCATCAGGCCCAGCACCACGGCCGATCCGAGGGCCAGACACCAGGCCAGCGCCTGATAGGCCTCGGTGCCTGGGGCCGCCATGCCAGCCAGCGTCTGAGCCACCATCAGCGAGGTGATGGCGGCAGGTCCCACGGACACGGCACGGCTGCTGCCAAAGGCGGCGTAGCCGACCAGGGGCAACACGCTGGCCAGCAATCCGACATGGGCGGGAAGACCGGCCAGCAGCGCGTAGGCCAGGCTCTGCGGCACCAGCATGACGGCCACCACCAGACCGGCAACGGCATCCCCGCGCAAATCGGCCCGCGCCCAGCGACGCCACCAGGGCGGCGGCCAGGCCCAGGGCGGCGACGCCGAAGACTCAGTTGCCGGTGAGGACACGCCGGGGCCTTTCGGGTTCGACCGTCAAGCCTGCGCGTCGGCGCAGCCCACCTGCCCGCCACAAGCCTGGAACAAGGCACTGGCACGGCCACCCGATCGGCAGAAGGCCACAATGGGATGCGGCAGCGCCGCGCACTGTGCCTGGTAGGCCGCGACCTGCTCGGCCGACAGCATCAGATTGGGAACCGGGAAATGGACGTACCGCAGGCCGAGAGACTCGGCTGCGGCCTGCAGGTCGGCACTGCGCGGCTGGTCCGGTCCGCCCTCGCCGTCAGGTCGGTTGTTGATGATGCTGCGGTAACCCTGCCTGGCCAGCGTGGCCACATCGTCCAGGGTGATCTGTCCGCAGACGGTGAACTCCGGGCACAGTTGGGTGGTGGGAACACTGAGTGTCATGGTGCGGGCTTTCAGGAGTGGAGAGAAGAGCGAGGCGCCTCAGCCGCCGCAGATGCGGTGGTGCAGCACCTGCATCACCGCGGCCGCGTCGCCACTGACGAGCCGGTAGTAGATGTGCTTGCCTTCGCGCCGGGTCTCGACCAGGCCTTCCTGGCGCAACACACCGAGCTGCTGGGACAGCGTGGGCTGACGGATGCCCAGATCCCGCTCGAGGTCGCTGACGCAGAACTCCCCCTGAGCCAGACGGCACAGCAGCACCAGGCGATCGGCATGCGCCATCACCTTGAGCAGCGCGCACGCCTTCTCGGCCGACGCCTGCAGGGCGAGCAGGTCCGGGGCAGGCAGTGCCGCGTCAACCAAGGGAGAGCCATCGTCTTTCACTTTCATGTCAAACATTATATTGACAGATAGTTTGTCAGTCAATAAAGTGAATTCACCGATCACCTGAACGCCGACCATGACCACAGCGCAGACCCCGCAGGTCCACTCCCACTTCGACCCCGCCACCGGCACCTGGACCCACGTCGTGTACGACGAGGAAGGCGGGCACGCCGCCATCGTGGACCCGGTGCGGGACTACGACCCCAAGAGCGGCCGCACCCGGCACACGCAGAGCGATGCGGTGCTGGCCTTCGTGCGCGCGCACGGCCTCACGGTCGACTGGATCCTCGAAACCCACGCCCACGCCGACCATCTGTCCGACGCGCCTTACCTCAAGGCGGCCACCGGCGCTCGCATCGCCATCGGTCGCCGCATCGACCGCGTTCAGCAGGTGTTCAAGGGCCTGTTCCACCTCGAAGCCGGCTTTGCCACCGACGGCAGCCAGTTCGATCACCTTTTCGCCGACGGCGACACGTTCGCCATCGGCCGTCTGAGCGCGCAGGCCTGGCATGTGCCCGGCCACACGCCGGCCGACATGGCCTTCGTGATCGGCGATGCCGTCTTCGTCGGCGACACGCTGTTCATGCCCGACGTGGGCACGGCCCGCTGCGACTTTCCAGGCGGCGACGCACACCAACTGTATCGGTCGATCCAGCGCCTGCTGGCTCTGCCCCCCGCCACCCGTCTGTTTCTCTGCCACGACTACCCGCCGAACGAGCGCGCCCCCGAGCCCGTCACCACCGTCGCTGCACAGAAGGCCGGCAACATCCATGTGCGGGATGGCATCAGCGAGGCCGACTTCGTGGCGCGGCGGCAGGCCCGCGACGCCACGCTCGACATGCCGGTGCTGATCCTGCCGTCGGTGCAGGTCAACATCCGCGCGGGACAGTTGCCGCCGCCCGAGGCGGACGGTCGCCACTACCTGAAGATTCCGGTCGACGCACTCTGACTGGCTCACTCACTGAGACACCCACCACAAGGACATCATCATGGCCCAAGGCACGGTTCATGTGCGGCTGCAGCAACAGACCGACTATCGGTTCGAGATCCAGTTCGAGGGCGGCGCGCCCACCATCGTGGGCGATGAACCGCCCCCGCTGGGCCAGTCTGCCGGCCCCTCCCCCGTCCAGTTGCTGGCTGCTGCCGTGGGCAACTGCCTGGCCGACTCCCTCTTGTTCGCACTGCGCAAGTTCAAGCAAGCGCCCGAGCCCCTGCGATGCGAGGTGCAGGCCGAGGTCGGCCGCAACGCGGAAGGCCGCATGCGCGTGCTGCACATGACGGCGACACTGCACCTGGGTGTGCCGGCGGGCTCGCTGCTGCATCTGGATCGCGTGCTGGACCAGTTCGAGGCCTTCTGCACCGTGACCCAGAGCGTGGGCCAGGGCATCGCCATCACCACGCACGTGGTGGACAGCGAAGGGCGCGTGCTGAAGTAAGCCCGCAGCGCCCCCTCGAACCCGTGGCGTGGCACGCCATGCGTCAAAAAAGGACAACAGCAGGGCAAGGCGTTTAGTACAGTATCCGGCTCCCCGCCATCGCGCGCGCGTCGTGTTGCCATGCTGACTGCCACCCAAGCCGTTACACCCCCGCCCCTCAACGCCCTGCCCGCCGACGACGCCGAGCGCGCGGTACTGCACAACGAAGTGCACGCTCGCCCGTCGCCGCGCATCCGCCTGCCGGCGCTTGTGGTGCAGGTGGCCGTGCTCAATGCCGACGTGAGCCGGGAAGCCGAATGGGCCCATCTGCGGCAACTGCCCGGTCAGGCCGACCTGCCCTTCGAGTCCTTGCAAGGCTCGTTTCTGCGCCTGCGCTTTGCAGACCACACGTTCAAGTGGG
>JAJUHM010000111.1 GCA_029279925.1 Aquabacterium olei | reverse complement strand
GCCGAGGAAGGCCAGCGCGACGAGTTGATGCACCCCGAAGCGCCGGCGCCGGCCGTCCTGGTACAGGATCACCTGGGCGTAGCCGTTGGGGCGGATGAAGGGCACCAGAATCCGGTTGCTACGGCAACGCAAGCCCTGGCAGCGGCGCACGATGCCATCGGCCGAGACTTCGTAGGCGGGGTAGCCGGGCACAGTCCGCCAGAGGGTGGCGCTGGCCGTGTGGCGCAGCACGCCCGTGGCGGCTGTGGCCTGGGGCGGTGAGACGAAATGCTTGGGTTGCGGGGCACGCTGCCCCAGCCCCGACTGCGGGGCGACGGTTGAGGTGATCACAATTGATCCTCCAAGGAACGCGTTAGCGACTTGGAGGAGCGCGATCACGGACCGGGTCAGGGTCGGTGCCGCTCCCTCATGTCCGACATCGATGAGGTACGGGTACGTGCTGTGGCGGGTCAGCCCACAGCGGCTGCGCAACCCGGAGCGGATTGCGTCGAAAGGGCTTGTTTCACTTCCCCCCTTATTTCAAAGCCACATGCCCTGTGTACACATATACACACAGACCCCCTGTAGACACGGAGAACACGGTAGACAGACAGAGAGATGTAGAGAATGAATAAATAAAAAATGAAATATCTACTCTCTTGGCGAGGGGCATCTAGGGAAGAAAGAAGTTTGTATTGAAGAATGGTGTACGCGGCGTCCTCCTCTACAGAACCTTGATCCACTGGGCCGGCCGCCCCTTGCTGTGCAGCATCACCGTCTCGATCAGACCGGCCTCGGCCAGGGTACGCAACACCCCTTCGCGCTGGCGGTGGTCCATGAACTGGGTGCGGCGGGTGAACTCGCTTCTGGACATACCGGCCTGTCCGGCGTCGCGCAGGATCTGCATCGCCCGCTTGTGCTGCGACTCGACCTGGTTCTCCGACACCCGCGCCGTGGCTTCCCGGATGGTCAGCTCGGCACAATGGCGCGAGAGCATGATCCCCCAGCCGGCGTCGTCCTCCTCGATCCGGGGATCGACCGGATCGCGCTACACGGCCCGGATCAGCGCCAACTTGGTGGCGTTCTCCTCGATGCGGGCCAGGATCGACGAGTAACCGCTGCCACGCGAGGTCCGCAGCTGCCCGACCAGCGCCTGGTCGAGCAGCCGAAACGCAGCACGCGCCTGGGGCGTCATCGGCACCACGCGCGGCTCGACCAGCACCTCATCGACGGCGCCGATGTTGGTCAGGTTGCCGCTGAGCTGACCGCCGCCTTCGTGGATCAGGATCAGTCGGTCGATCAGCGACTTCGGTGGGTCAATCACCCCAAACACCTCGTTGCTGTCGGGGAAGTCGTCCTCGCTTTCCATGATCAGAAAGCGCGCCAGCGACCCGTCCGCGATATTGGCCGCCTGCAGTGCCTGCCAGAAGTGCAGCGGCGTGGTCGTGCCGTAGATGCAGGCGCAGGGCTGGTGGATCGCGCGGTGCGCGTCGTTGTGCTGGGTGCTGGCGTACTCGACACCGAAGTACGTCGTGCCCGAGGTGGTGTAGAGCTCGGTCATCAGGTCGAGCACTTCGCACACATAGCGCGGCGAGCGTTTGCGGTCGGCTGCGGCCGAGAGAAACATCCCGAACTCATCGAGCTGGAACAGAATCGCCGGCTGGCGCTGGATGGCGGTCAAGAGCCCCGAGCCGGAGGCGATCTTGTTGCCACCCAGGTACTGCAGCAGGTTGGCGCGACGGAAGAGCTCGTTGATCACCACCCGGCTGTGGTTCTTGCCGGCGCCGCTCTCGGCAATCCCTACGACGTACAGGTTCGAGCGGATGTTGCTCTCGGTGCGGTACTTGCGCCCCATCAGCGCCCCGACGGCACACAGGCTGGCCCCCAGCGCCAGCACGGGCTGTGGGCGTTTGGCCGTCGCGGCCATCAAGCCCATCATGTCGGCGATCACACCGCCCACCTGATCCCAGCCCGAGGGCAAGGGTTTCGGGGGCGGCAGCGCATTTCCTGTATTCGCGGCAGACGTCGAGCCCATAGGCGCTGGTGACTGCAGGGCCTCCAGCAAGGCTCGGGCCGGATGCACGCCGTCTGCGACGATCTCCCCATTGAGCTGCAGATCGGCCGCCGGATGCCAGCCGTTGTCCAGTGCCAGCTTGTAGAGCGTGCCCGCGCCAATGCGCTGGGGCGCGAAGCTGCGCCAGGCCTGGGCGGTGGTCTTGGGCTCGAACTTCTGCGAGCTCGCCGACCAGCGCTCGAACAGCGGCCAGCCGACATCGCCGAGCGCCCCCTTGATCGCCATGCCGATGCGCACCCAACTGTCGTAGTCCAGATCCGCATTGACGATGTAGCCGAGCGCATCCTCGACCGCCGCGAAGGTGCCGCGCTGCTCGGGCAGGTTGGCGCACTCGCCGGCGGCTCGTTGCCCGACGCTCAGGCTCTTGGGGCGAAAGGCCGGTGGGATCAGCAAATACGCTTCCTGGGCAAACTCACGGGCCTGCGCCTCGGTGACCGCCGGCAGATCGCTGACGTTCAGGTCAACCAGACTCTCCACCGGCCAGTCATAAGCCTGCCCGGTGTCCGGGTGAATGCCGTAGGCGATGAACTGCTGGCCCTGACCCAACACCTCGATGGGCGGGTACTTGAAGCCGGCAAAGGGCTGGGCGGCACGATAGACCAGCAAGCGCTTCGGCGCGCGGCCAATGCGCACCGCCGGCGTGTCGCCCAGCAGCCGCTTGGCCAGCCCCTCGATCTGCGCACTGACGCCAGCATCGAGCACATCGATGTCGATGCCGATCACCCGGCCAGCGGCAATGCCGATGCCCGACTCGGGCCAGTCGCCCCAGATGTCGACCTCGTTCTCCGTGGTGGCGCGCTCGCAGTGGCGGCTCCACTTGGGATAGTCGTGCCAGGCGCCCTGGCGGTACATGCCGGGTTTTTTGCTACGCGGCTGAATGGGCAGGATCGGAAAACCCCGGTCCACCAGGGTCGCCCCCAGCTGCGCCATGTAGTTCGGTGTCGTCATGGTGGGCTCCTCAGAACGGCGGATCGTCGGCATAGGCCTCGCGCAGGTGGTCCTGGAAGGCGGTGACGATCACCTCGACCAGCGTGGCCCACTCCTGGGCGGTGAAGCGCGCCAGGTCGGTCTTCCCGAGCGACTCGACATAGGCGCCGCCCTCGGCACCGGCGGCGGCCAGTGCGTTCAGTTCATGTGTGTTGGGATCAATCATTCCCTTCAACCTCGCAGCAAGGTCCAGGCATCGCATCGAGCACAGCTTGACGGTGGGTGCCTGGACACGGATCAGACGGGGCGCAAAGCCGAACCCTCGGGCTTCGCGCCGGCAAATGGCACAGATCACGGAAAGCGCACCCCGACGACTTCGGTGTAGCGGCCCTGGGCGCGCACCGCGATCTGCGACGGGCACTGGAGTTGGTCCGCGTGCTGCAAGGCCTCGTCGACCTTGCCCGGCACCGGCAGACCCGGGGCACGACGCACCCACCAGGCCACCGCCTTTTGCCTTGCATAGCCCGGATGCTCCAGACACACCCACTCGCTGTGGTGGGTGAGCCCACTCCAGTAATCCACCCGCAAGGACGGCGGTTTGCCGGGTTTGTCGTGCCGGGCGTAGCTCACCCGGCTGACCTCGATCCACTGGGGTTTGGGATTGCTCACCACCTCCAGCGTGCTGGCCTTGGCTTCGAGCTTGGGCGCCGGGGGCGGAAACACATGGCCGCAGTCGGGGCAGGTGCGCACCGATGCGTGCACGATGCTCTGGCAGGCTGGGCAGTCCTTCACCGGCGCCTCGCCTTCGCCCTTGCCGGGGCGCTTGGGGCGGATGGCATCAATGGGGCCGTGGCGGGCGATGTTGCCGGCGAAGTCCAGCACCAGGCAGTTGGTCTTGCCCGGGGCCAGGCGGCAGCCGCGCCCGACGATCTGCACATACAAGCCCGCCGACTGGGTCGGGCGCAGCATGGCGATCAGATCCACGCCGGGCGCGTTGAAACCCGTGGTCAGCACATTGGCGTTGGTCAGGCACCGGATCTGCCCCGCCTTGAAAGCCTGGATCAACGCTTCGCGCTCGGGGCCTGGTGTGTCGCCGACGATGGTCTCGCAAGCAATACCCCGGGCGCGCAAGGCATCGCGCACATGGAAGGCGTGATCGACGCCGGCGCAGAACACCAGCCAGCTCTTGCGGTCATGCCCGTAGGCCAGAATCTCCTCGACCGCCGAGGCGGTAATCGCGTCCTGGTCGATGGCGGCTTCGAGCTCCTTGGCAATGAACTCGCCCGCGCGGGTGCCGACGCCACTGACATCGAGCTGGGTTGCCATGCGCTTGGAGACCAGCGGTGCCAAATAGCCGGCGTCGATCAACTCACGCACCGAGACCTCGAAGGCGATGTCGGTGAAGATCGCGTCCTTGCCCTCGTGCAGCCGGCGGGAATCCAGCCGGAACGGCGTGGCGGTGAAGCCGATCACCTTCAAGAGCGGGTTCTGGCGTTTCAAGCCGTCCAGAAAGCGCCGGTACATGGTGTTGGAGGCACGCGGGATCAGGTGCGCCTCGTCGATCAGGACCAGATCACAGTGGCCCACCTCGGCCAGACGCCGGTGTATGGACTGGATACCAGCAAAGAGGATGCGGGCACCCAGGTCGCGCTGCTTGAGGCCGGCCGAGTAGATCCCGGCCGGGGCCTCGGGCCACAGGCGTTTGAGCTCGGCGTGGTTCTGCTCGATTAGCTCGCGCACATGGGTGACGATCAGGATGCGCTGGTCGGGCCAGGCCTTGAGCACCCCTTCGACGAAGCTCGCCATGACCAAGGATTTCCCCCCAGCGGTCGGGATGACCAGACAAATGTCACCCTTGGCGCGCTCGTAGTAGTCGTAGATCGCCTGGATCGCGGCCGATTGGTAGTCACGAAGGGACAGGCTCATGGTCTGTCCTCCACGACCGAGCCGACACCGGCCAGCTTGTCGAACCCGGTATCGCGCCAACGCAGGCCCTCGCCAAACAGGTACTCCACCCAGCCGTCGCCCGCGTCGATCTGCTCACCTGGCACCAGCGCCGGCAGATACAGGTGCTGCGCGCAGCCCGCGCGCTGGTCGGCTTCGCTCAAGGCGCGCTGGTGCAAGGTGCAGTGCCAGCCGCCGTCGACCGGGGTCGAGTGCAGGCAGGTGCGGCAGTTCACTTGTGCGGCGGTCTGCCCATGACACACCGGCGCGTGATCACACAGCCGGCACTGGTACCAGGCCGGATCGTTGCTGATGCGCTCCGGCGGCAGCATGGCGAAGATCACCCGCTGCGCTTTGTCCAGCAGCCCCTGGGCGTAAGCGGCATCGTGCTCGATGCGCTCCACATAGAGCTCGTCGGTGTCCTTGCACACGGCCAGGTACATGGCGCGGGTGAGCCCAGTCAGGTGCATGTAGATCTGCATCTGGGCAAAGTGCTGCGGTTTGGAGCCGCGCACGCCCTTGGCGGCCAGGTCGTTGAAGCTCTTGGCCGAGTGGGTCTTGAACTCCAGCACATGCCAGGTCTTGGGTGCTTCCGGCAGACCCAGCGCAATGCCGTCGAGCGAGCCCCCAAAGTGCCCGCCATGGGCTTGCACGCGGATCTGCCGCCCGGTTTCGGGATCGACCTCCAGCACCGTAGCGCCGATGCTGCGCAGGTTCCTCACCAGCCGCGCTTCTTCCAGCTGGCCGGTTTCGAACAAGCGCAACAGGCGCCCCGGATGGCGGCGTACCGTGGTCCAGCGAAAGTCGAACCACAGGGCGCGCTCGCAGTCCTTGCCGATCAAGGAGGCCCCGAGGTGCGAACGAAAGCCGTCGCCTGCTTGCGCTTCGTAGGCCGCGAAGATGGCGTCGCGGGTGGCGCTGGTCTTGATGGGCAACTCAGCCATGGCTCACCTCCTGGTGGTCGTGCAGCAGACGGGCACGCTGCAACAGTGCGGCCCAGCGCGCGTCGTCGCACTCGGCGCGCATGGCTTCGATCAGGGCGTCCTTGAAGCGCTCGCGCGAGGATTTGGCTTTGGGCGTCAGTTCGATCAAGCGGGCCGACAGGCGCGCGGCTTCTTCACGCTTCATGCGCAGCGCGGTCTTGGCGCGGTGGAACCATTCAGCGTCGAGTGCCTGCTTGTGGGCCTGGCGGCGCAGGTCAGCGGTGGCAATCTGCACGCGGATCGCAGCGATCTCACTCTGCAGGGTGGCCAGCCGTGCCCGGCACCCTTCGGGGGTGTCGGGCAGCGCTGCCGTGGCCGATTGGGAATGCAGTTCGGTCATGGCAGTCGTCTCCTTAGGGCTGCCGCTGCCAGGGCAAACCACCGGCGGCCGGAGCCACGGGCGCAGCGGGAGCGGCAAGCCGAGCCGGTTGCGGCGTCGCAGTGGTAGCCGGGGCCGACGCGGGTGCAGCATAGCCAGCCGGGGTACGGGTGACCGGTGCCGGTGCGGCCGCATTCCTCGGCAGGTAACGGATCGAGTTCGACTCGCCGTACTGGCCCTTGGGCGGGCGTACCCGCACATCGGCAATCAGCGGAATCAGGTGCAGCTGCTCGGAATCCTTGACCTGCATCTGGCCGGTGGCGCGGCAGATGGACGACAGGGTGCGGGTGGCGATGTCAACGGTGTCGGGGTTGTCGTTGACCAGGTTCAGACGGTCGAAGAGCTTGCGACCGGCGAACGGGCCTTCGAGGATGTCGAGTTCCAGGAACAGGTACTGGCCGCGACCGTCCTTGGTCGGGCGCATCTCGCTGGAAACGATCTGCGCGAGGTACTTGCCGGCGGGATAGATTTCGAAGCCGGCATTGGGGTCGACGTTGGAAGCGTCAAAGGTCTGGGCAAACATAGCCATGGCGGGTTCTCCTATCAGGCGGAATGGGTAGTGACCGGGGCGTTCATGAGCAGGGGCTGGATGGCTTCGGGCATGGCCTGGGCAAAGGCCTGCCAGTCCAGCGGCAAGGTATCGGGCAGGCCGTAGCGGTTCTTGGCCAGAAACGCCGGGCGCTCGGTGGTGTGGATCACCCGCTCGCCCGAGCCCACCGCGCGGCTGACCTTCTTGTTGAAGCCGACGTCGGCCTTGACGGTGGAAATCCGGTAGTTGGCAAACAGCACGATGTCCGAGTGCTCCTGCACCAGCGCAGCGGCGCGGGCGTGCAACTTGATCGTGTAGCGGTCGTAGGGGTCGTGCTCGGGGCTGTCGAAGCGCTTGATGTCGGTGTGGGCGATCTGGATCACCGTCATTCCCTTGTCGTCGCGCAGGGCGTTCAGACCATCGATGTACTGGCGCCACAGGTTCAGCGCCGCGACATAGCCCTTGCCGTAACCGGCGTCCTCGATGCTGGCCCAGCCGTTGTCGCGGCAGGCCTTGGCCCAGATCAGCGCTTCGAGCCAGTCGACGCTGTCGATCACGCAGGTCTTGAAGTCATGCGGTTCGGTGTAGAGCGCTGCCAGCGCGCCGATCACGTCCTCGAACGTGGTCGCCAGCGGAAAATGGGGGCAGGCAAGCGTGCCGAGCCCGTCCTCGGTCTGAACGAACACCGGGCTGGGGGCCTGGGCGGCGAAGGTGGTCTTGCCAATACCGTGCACCCCGTAGACGGTCATGATCGGCGGCTTGGGGAATGCAGCACGGATGAGTTGGTTGAGCGAGATGGCCATTACTGGGCTCCTTGGGATGACGGGATGGACGGGGTGGGGACGACGGATAGGTGTGAACCGGACTGGCGCTCGATGGCGGCAAACGCTGGTGCATTGCGGTCGCAACCGGCGGCGACCGCACGCTCGTGCACCTCGCCCAGCAGGCGGATGTGCTCGATGTCCAGGATCAGTTGGCCGATGCGCGTGTTGAGGTGCTGCTGCAGCTCGTTGGGGGTGACCCGGTCGATGCGCTTGAACAGCCCCTCATCGTCATCGGCGCTGCACTCGGGGTCGGGCAGCTCAATGGCGGGAGGCAGGCTGGCGCGCAGATCCGCCCAAGGCAGCGGCACGGGCTCGAAAATCAGGGATGCGAGGGCATTCATCACTTGCCCTCCCCAGCGCGGCGCAGCACGAACTTCGGTGCCTTGGGTGTGACCGTGCGCAGGGCTTCGAAGGGTGCGCGCAGGGTCTGGGGCCAGGCCTTGAACTTGGCTTCCGACACCGAGTACTTGATCTCGACGTACTCGCTCGGATCACCGCCAGTAGCTTTGATCTTGGCGACCAGGTCGGCGATGCCCTTGGGCTCGTACTTGACGTCTTTGCCGATCTCGACGGTGATGTCGAAGTCGCCCTCGCAGATGTGCGTAGTGCCGGTGTCCTGGCCTTTGGCGAGCAGTTGCGCCTTGGCCTGTTCGCCGTAGCGCAGCTCCAGGCCCGTCTGCACCATCGCAGCCAGGGTGGACAGCTCCGACTTGGCATCGCTGATGAAGCGCTGCAGGGCAGCGACGTTTTCCAGCGGCAGATCGCGGATGACCTGGGCGGAGAGGTCGAGGAAGGGGATGGGCAGCGAGATGCCGCTTTGGGAGAGCGCTGCCGCCAGCGGTGTGGGGGTCAGCGGGGTGGCCGCGAGGGCCGTATTCAGCGATGTGCTGGTCATGGAAATGCTCCTTAAAAAAGTGGCCTGGAATCGGCTGCGGACTCGCCGCCGCCGACAGGTGCATTTCCTCAAGGCGCATTACACAGAGCGCTACACGCATTACACAGACCCATTACACAAACGCGTTTCGTGCCTGCAGAATGCAAAAAACCCGGCCTGGAATCGCCAGCCGGGTTCTTGGGGTGTGGGGTGGTTGGGACGCGCTATTTCAGCCAGTGGGCATCTTCGTCACTGATCTTGAGGTGGTATCGCTCCTGGTCATCGTCGTAGTGAATGAAGCCGTGATAGACCTCGGGGATGCGCTGAAACGTCTTGCTGGGTGAGAACTTCTCGTCCTTGGAGCCTGCCGCCTCCCGCAGCGCCTCGCGCCCCAGCTCGTGATCGCGGTCGTCGATCAGCGCCACGAGGATCGCTTTTTGCTGACGCGTCAGCCGGATGGCCTGGCCTTGCCAATACACAAGCGCCTCGCTGGCTGTGTAACGCAGTGTGTTGGTGTGCGAGCGCTCATCCTCTGCCACGACCTGTGCCCCGGTCTTGAGGCGGTTGTCGAAGAACTCGAAAGCGCTCTGGCCCAATCGCCCCACGGTGTGCAGTGATCGAACCTGAGTGCCAGCCAGTGGCGAGTAGGCAGGCAGCGGCGTCTCGCTGGTGGTCAGGATGATGGCGTCTTGCAACACCCCCTCGCCATGGAGGTGCTCGCGCAAGGCCTGCGCAACAGGGAGCTCGTGTAACGTGCGCGCGAAGTACCAGGTTTGCAGTTGGCCAGGACAGGGTTGCGTAGTTCCCAGCCGCCACACCACCCCGGGCTGGATGGCGCGCACGCCTTGCGGCATCAGCCCCAGACCGATCATGAGGTGGGTGATCAGCTGCTCGGCGGCCGGTTGGTAGGTTTTACGAATATAGGCCGGCGCCACGATAGGCCCGCATTCCGGACACATTTGCAGCACTTCATCGTCGCGCAAAGGATAGGCCTTCTTGGGCGGATCTTCGACCACGCGTGCCAGCTCGATCCAGCAGTCGTAGCACGTCGCCGAAGACATGTCTCCGGTGAACCTTGTTAATCAGCGTGCAAAACTGACCAGGCAACCGGGGATATCAGCGTTGAATTTTGACCACCCTGGTTGATTCATCAT
>JAJUHM010000110.1 GCA_029279925.1 Aquabacterium olei | reverse complement strand
GCCATGCCGCGTCCGGTGGGACGGCGCTGGACCCGCACGGACACGAGGTGCATTGGGCCTACAGCGGGGCCACCGGCCCCGAGAACTGGGGGCAGCTCAAGCCCGAGTTCCGCCAATGCATGCTGGGCAAGCGCCAGAGCCCGATCGACATCCGGGATGGCATCCCCGTCGAGCTGGACCCGATTGCCTTCGACTACCGGCCGACGGCCTTTCGCGTGATCGACAACGGCCACACGGTGCAGGTGAACGTCGATGCCGGCAACGGCATCACCGTGAGTGGCCGGCGCTACGAGCTGGTGCAGTTTCACTTTCACCGGCCCAGCGAAGAGCGCATCAACGGCCGGCAGTTCGACATGAGCGCGCACCTCGTCCACAAGGACCCGGAGGGCCGGCTGGCCGTGGTGGCCGTGCTGTTGAATGCGGGCCCGGCCAATCCGGTGGTGCAGCAGGTGTGGAACAACCTGCCGCTGGAGAAAAGCCTGGAGCAGGCCGCCATGCAGCCCATCGATCTGAACCGCCTGCTGCCCGAGGCCCGGCAGTACTACACGTACATGGGGTCGCTCACCACGCCGCCCTGTTCGGAAGGGGTGTTGTGGCTGGTGATGAAGCAGCCCGCCGGGGTGTCGCGCGAGCAGGTGCAGGTCTTCAGCCGGCTCTACCCGATGAACGCCCGGCCGGTGCAGGCGGCCTCCGGTCGGCTGATCAAGGACGGCCAGTGAGCGTCAATACACGCGCCCGCCCTTGATCTGAGCGTGCGTCCGGCGGCTGAGGTCCGTCATCTTGGCCATCTGGGCCATGGCGTGGCCCGCGTGGGCGTGGCAGATGGCCAGTCCGAGCGCGTCGGCGGCGTCGTTGTGGGGCTCGCGTGGCAGATCCAGCAGCCGCATCACCATGTGCCGGATCTGCGCCTTGGCCGCGTGACCGTGGCCGACCACGGCCTTTTTCATCTGCAGCGCCGTGTACTCGGACACCTTGGGTGAGGCGTCGGACGACAGCAGGCCGGCGATGGCGGCCCCCCGCGCCTGCCCCAGCAACAGCGTGGACTGCGGGTTCACGTTCACGAAGACGATTTCCACCGAGGCGTCGGTCGGTTCGTAACGCGCGACCACCTCGCGCACGCCCTCGAAGATCAGCCGCAAACGGTTCGGGAGGTCGCCCTGGGCCGCTTCCTTGGTCCGGATGGTGCCGCTGGCCACATAGCGCAGCTTCGGGCCGTCGGTCTCGACGACGCCGAATCCCGTGGTCTGCAGGCCCGGGTCGATGCCCAGAATGCGCATGCTCATCGCTTTTCCGATTCCCGGAGCACGCACTGTTGTGCCACCACATCAACCCGTTCGGGTGATGCGCCTAGTGGGCGATGAAGGTGTGGATTTCCGGTCTTTTGCACTTCTTCTGTCATGTGAGGCCTTCTTACACTTTCACCAGGTGGTAGCGCCATAAGGGATTTTCAGATGCGGGCAGACGGTTGGATGATCCTGCGCCAGCGGATCAGCGCCCGGCGCCCGAGGTCAGGTGGTTTCACGGTCATCGAGCTGATGGTGGTGCTGGCCGTGACCGTCATTCTGATGGCTGTGGCCGCGCCCGCCTTTCAGCCCATCGTGCAACAGAACCGCACCCTGACCGAAATGAACGCGCTCACAGCCAGCATGCGGGTCGCCCGTGCCGAGGCCATGCGCCAGGGCCTGCCGGTCACCGTGTGTGCCTCGTCGAACGGCACCAGCTGTTCTGGCCGCGCTGCCTGGGAGTCCGGCTGGATCGCCTTCGTGGACCGCGATGCCAACCAGGCCGTGGACACCGTGGACCAGGTCGTGCGCGTGCAGAGCGGGTTCACCGGCGGTGACACCATCGCAGCCAGCAGCAGCGTGGCCGCCGTCACCTTCAGTCGGGACGGCTTCGCTTTCAACCTGGGGACGGCCGTGACGTGGACCATTCGCACCAGCCCCGTGAGCCAAAATGCCACCCGGTGCCTGGTGTTGAGTCGGGTCGGCCGGCTGCAGGAGCTGGCCTATGACGGGCAGCAGTGCACATGAGGCGCACCGCCTACGCCCGTCGGCCGAGGCAGGCAGGCTACGCCTTGCTGGAGGTGGCCGTGGCCCTGCTCGTGCTCGGCCTCGGGCTGCTGGGCGTGGCCAAGACGCAGGCCCTCATCCTCAAGAGCACCTACTCATCCGGTCAGCGGGCGCTGGTGTCGCTGGCCGCGGGCAGCTTGGCCGCCATGCTGGAAGGCAACCCATCCTATTGGCGCGGTGTCAGCCAGGGGCGCACGACGCCGCTGACCCTCACCGTCACACCAGGCAGCACGGGCCTCACGCTGTCGTCGTCGGATCTGACGGCGGCCACGCGCGACTGCGCGTCCAGCAGCTGCACCGCGACCGAACTCGCGGCCTACGACCTTCGTGCCTGGGCAACCAATCTGCAAGCCCAGCTGGGCGACTTCTTCCAGGGCGTCACGCTGGTCGTGCAGCCGCCCGATGCCGGCACCTCGGTGAACGTGCAAATCACGGTGCGCTGGCAGGAAAGCCTCCCGGCCATCCAGGGGGCGGGCGCCGGGCTGGTGGACCAGTCGCTGACGCACTACGTGCAGCCATGACGTGCGGAACATGAGGGCGCGACATCTTCAGAGCCGACGGCGTGCACCGGGCTTCACGCTGGTGGAGTTGATGGTGGCGGTGGCCATCGGGCTGCTGGTGGTCTCCGCCGGCATCGGGGTCTTCGTCAACCTGAAGGCCACCTACCGCTCGCAGGACAGCCAGTCGCAGCTGCAGGAGGCCCAGCGGATGGCGGTGCAGATGGTGCGCACGGTGGTCCAGGCGGCGGGCTACTACATCGACCCGGCCCGCAACGCGCGCATGGACGCGCTGCCCGCGCGGGCTGCCACCGCCTCGGTGCCGAAGTTCTCGGCCGGCCAGGCTGTGGCGGGCAAGGCCGGCACGGGGGGCGCCGGCGACACGCTCTACGTCCGCTTCCAGACCTTGTCGGGCGACGGCCTTTTCAACTGCAAGGGCGACACCAACACGAGCCCGGCAGGCACGGCCCGGCTGTACCTGAACACCCTCAGCGTCAACGCGAGCAACGAGCTGGTGTGCGAGGTCGACGATGGTGAGGCGGCCCAGCCCATCCTGGGCAATGTCCGGCGGATGGCGGTCTCTTACGGCGTGCACGAGAGCGCGAGCACCTTCGACGTCGCGCGCAACGTCAGCCGTTACAAGACGGCAGCCCAGATGAGCGACGAGGAGTGGCTGCGCGTGCTCACCGTTCGCATCGAGCTGACCTTCGTCGATGGACAGCGAACCTGGGTGCAGGTGATCAACCTGGCCAATTTCGTATGAAGCACACGCACGCCTTCCGGTTCGACCGGCTCCGGCCTCAGCGGGGCACCGCCCTGATCACCTCGCTGCTGTTGCTGCTCATCGTGACGGTGCTCAGTGTCGCGATGTTCCGCAAGGTCGTGGGCGAAGAGCGCATGGCCGGCAATGTGCGGGAGCATCAGCGTGCGCTGGCCGCGGCGCAGACGGCGCTGCAGTATGCCGAGAACTGGCTCAGTGGCGTCTACACCGGCAACCTGGCGACCTGCGAGGCCGGCACCGTGGCCGTGAGCAGCCCCAGCGTCGTGCTGGTCTGCGACAAGCCGGTGTACGGCAGCGCGAGCACGGCCAGCGCCCAGCGGGCCATCGTCACCGAGCCGAGCAGCTGGGCCACGCGCTTCACCTACCAGCCCAGCGGCATGGCCGTGGGCACGTCGGACAGCACGACCCAGCGCCATGCCCAGTTGCCCGGCTTCTACATCTCGGCCCTGGGCCTGGGACCGGACGGCCGCACGCCGCTCTACCAGGTCAGCAGCTACGGCATTGGCGGCAATGGTTCGACCATTTCGGTGGTGCAAAGCACCTATGCCCTGACTGCCGAAGTCACGCCCCTGGACAACCCGTGAGATGACAACGCACATGACCCGCATCCGCACTGTTCTGCGCCCGGCGATGGTGTGCCTCGCCGTGGGGTGGCCGTTGGCGCCGCATGGCCAGCTGGTCATCAGCGACCGGTTGACCGGCGCCACCTCGTCGTACGACTGGGTGAGCCTCAATGGCGCATGTCTGACGGCCGGCACGTACTCCGCGACCAGCACGAGTTCCATTCCCGGGTGCTCTGGCCTGCCGTACTACAGCGGCAAGACCCAGGTGGGCGGGGTCTCGGGGCGTCTTCCTGACCCGGTCGGGCAGGGGGCCTTGCGGCTGTCCAACGGCGACACCGTCAAGGATGGCAGCAACGGCAACAACCAGACCGGCGCGGTGGTATCGAACTTCACGTTTCCTTCGGGGCAGGGCCTGCAGGTGACGTTCACCAGCGTGACCTACGGTGGCAACGCCTACAACACCACCGGTGCCGACGGCATGGTGTTCTTCCTGATGGATGGCGCCCGGTCGCCCAACGTCGGAGCCTACGGCGGCTCGCTGGGTTACAGCTGCTCGAACAACAAGGACGCTGCGGACGGGGTGCTGGGTGGCTACATCGGCCTGGGCATCGACGAGTTCGGCAACTTCTCCAATCCCGAAGACACCACCGCCTCCGGGCCGGGCTTCACGCCCCGGTCCATCGTGCTGCGCGGGGGCGGCAACATCACCTGGGCCTGGCTCAATGCCAATTACCCGTCGCTTTATCCATCTGGCCTGAGCGCCAGTTCCAGGTCGGCCGCGGTCCGCAACACCTGTCGCACGGGCCATCTATGGAACTACAACACCTGGTTCCCCGCCCAGACATCGACGCCGGTGCGCAGCTATCCGCTGATTCGTGCGCACACGCTGCCCAGCAGCCAGCCCATCGCCAACCAGCAGGCCATTGCCTCGCCTGTGCGTGGCAACGCCATTCCGATCACCTACTCGCTCCGGTTGACGCAGTCCGGCCTGCTCAGCCTGTCCTACAGCTACAACGGGGGCGCGGCCACACCGGTCCTGACGGACCAGGCCATCACGGCGTCGAATGGCGCCTTGCCGTCCAACTTCCGATTCGGCTTCAGCGCCGGCACCGGGGGCGGCAGCAACGTCCATGAAATCACCTGCTTCAAGGCGGAGCAGATCGCCACCTCCAGCAGCTCCGGGAGTGTGAACGCACAGCAGGCCTCGCGCGTGCAGGCGGGTACCCAGGTCTACCTGGCCTACTACCACCCCACCAACAACTGGGGGCAGCTGACGGCCAACAGCCTGCTGTATGACACTTCGACCGACAGCGTCAGCCTGGCCAGCACGGCCAACTGGGACGCGCATTGCGTGCTGAGCGGTGGCGTTTGTCATTCGACCGGGGGCACCACCGTGTCGGCGCAGGGGCCGACAAGCCGGGCCCTGCTGACCTGGAACGGCACGCAAGGCATTCCCTTTCAGTGGGCCAGCCTGACCAGTGCGCAGCGCAGCGCCCTCACCGCAGGCGATGCCACCGTCACCTCCGACCGCCTGAACTACCTGCGTGGCGACCGCAGCAGGGAGATCACCTCGTCGGGCACCGGCACCTTCCGCGCCCGCACGGGCGTGTTGGGAGACATCCAGAACTCGAGCCCGGCGTGGGTCGGTCCGCCCACCACGAACTATCCAGAAACATGGCGTGACCGGCTGACCGGCACGCTAGGCCCCGAAGCCGGCTACAGCGCCTTCCAGTCCACCCACGCCACCCGGCCGCACGTGGTCTATGTCGGCTCGAATGACGGCTGGCTCCACGGTTTTCGTGCGGGGGCCACCGATGCCAGCGGCAATTTCTCGACCACCACCACGCCGAACGACGGGCGCGAGGTCCTGGGCTACATGCCCTCGCAGGTGCTCAGTACCATTCATTCCACGACCGCCTCGCTCAGCTACGCCTCGCCGAGCTACGTCGATAACGCCTATGTGGACGCCGCGCCCGCCACCGGCGAGATCTTCTACCGAGGTGCCTGGCGCACCTGGCTGGTCGGCGGCCTGGGGGCCGGGGGCAACACTGGCGGCGTCATCAACAACCGTACCGCCACCGGCACTGGAACGGTCTACGCGCTGGACGTGACCAACCCGGCCAACTTCGCCGAAGCGAACGCAGCCAGCCTCGTCATCGGAGAGTGGTCCTCTGCCACCCTCAGTTGCGTCAACGTCACCGGTTGTGGCGCCCACCTGGGCAACACCTATGGCACGCCGCTGATCCGGCGCTTGCACAACGGCGAGTGGGCGCTGATCTTCGGCAACGGACGCAACAGTGCCAACGGCGTCGCCGGCATCTTCGTCGTGACTTTCAACGCGACGTCCGGTGCGCCTTCGGTGCGCTTCCTGAGCACCGGGTACGGCCCATCCCGGGACCCGCAGGGCGCCAGCGGCAAGAACGGCATCGCCTTCGTGTCGTCGGCCGACCTCGACGGCGACCGGGTCACCGACTACCTCTATGCCGGTGATGTGTTCGGCTACGTCTGGCGCTTCGATCTGACGAGCAGCAACCCGTCGGACTGGGCGGTGCGCAGCACACCGGTGTTCTCCGCCGGCGGTCTGCCGATCACCACGCGGGTGCTGGTGTCGTCGGCCCTGTCGGCCACCGGTGCACCGCGGGTGATCCTCAATGTGGGCACTGGCCAGGTCTTCCCGCAGACGGCCACGGCGGGGGCGTCCTACGCCAGCGGCACGCAGTACCTCTTTGGGATCTGGGATGCCGACATGGCGCGCTGGAACGAACTGGGCGGCGCGACCGCGCAATACACCGGCGTCGCATCCACCGCCACCAACTATCCGACCGTGGCCACCAGCGAGCTGGTCACGCAGACCATCTCGTCCGTCACGGGCAGCAGTGGCGAGGTCAACGGGTATCGGACAGTGAGCCAGTCGGCCGTCTGCTGGCGTGGCAGCACGACCTGCACGGGAGGGACGTCCGCCAACAACCACATGGGCTGGCGCCTCGCTCTGCCAGGAACCTCCGAGCAGATCGTCTTCAACCCGGTGCTGTTCAACAGCCTGTTGGTGGCCAATACGTTGATCCCGGCCAATGACCAGCCGCTGAGTTGCACCACCACCGCCTCGGCCGGCTTCACGATGGCCATCCGGGCAGACACTGGTGCGGCGCCCGCCACGTCCTTCTTCAGCAGCCTGACGCCGAGCAGCATTGCCGTGCCGACGGGGGCCGTCGTAGGAGGCGTGGGCCTCAACGGCACAGGCTCTCCAAGCTTCGTCACCACGCGCGGCCGCACCGTGCTGGTTCAGCAGAACAACCGGGGCACAGGCACGGCGGTGCAGGTGAACCCGAGCGCCACCGGCAAGGGGCAGCGGGTCAACTGGATCCGCGTGCGCTGAGGGCCGGGATACGAGAAAGGCATCACCATGCAGACCCACCATCCCCTCGCGCGGGGCTTCACGCTGATCGAACTGATGATCGCGGTGGCCATCGTGGCCATCCTCGCGGCTGTGGCCTACCCGAGCTACACGGACTACGTGCGCAAGTCGCGCCGGGCCGAGGCCCGCAACGCCCTGCTCGACGTCGCCGCCCGTCAGGAGCGCCGCTTCAGCCAGCTCAACAGTTACAGCAGCACGCTGTCCGACTTCGGCTACAGCGCCTCGTCGGTCAATGGCTACACGCTGGCGCTGTCGGGCGTCACCTCGTCGGCTTTCACCGTCACCGCCACGCCCACCGGCGTGCAGACGGGCGACAGCTGCGGCACCTTCGAGCTCAACGAGACCGGTCGCACGCGCAACCTGAACGGCACCACCGTCCTGACCGTGGCCGGCTGCTGGTGAAGCCTGCGCCGCCGCCATGAAAAAAGGGCCTCCGTGGAGGCCCTTGTCCCATGTGCCGACGGTGCTCAGTGGCGGAAGTGGCGCGTGCCGGTGAACACCATGGCGATGCCGCGTTCGTCGGCCGCGGCGATGACCTCGTCGTCGCGCACCGAGCCACCCGGATGGATCACGCAGGTCGCGCCCGCATCGACCACCACATCCAGGCCGTCACGGAACGGGAAGAAGGCGTCCGATGCCACGGCGGTGCCCTGCAGGGTCAGGCCGGCGTGCTGGGCCTTGATCGACGCGATGCGGGCCGAGTCCAGGCGGCTCATCTGGCCGGCGCCCACGCCCATGGTCATGCCGTCCTTGCAGAACACGATGGCGTTGCTCTTGACGAAGCGGGCCACCGTCCAGGCGAACAGCATGTCCTTCATCTGCTGCTCGGTGGGCTGCAGCTTGGTCACCACCTTGACATCGCCCACGATGTCGATCGCATCGGCCGACTGCAGCAGCATGCCGCCGCCCACACGCTTGAAGTCCAGGGCGTTGCCCAGCTTGCGGGTCGCGTCATCCAGCGGCACTTCCAGCAGACGCACGTTCTGCTTGGACGCATAAGCGGCGCGCGCGGCGTCCGTGAACTTCGGCGCGATCACCACTTCCACGAACTGCTTGTTGGCGTTGATGGCCTCGATGACGTCGGCATCGACCACGCGGTTGAAGGCCATGATGCCGCCAAACGCGCTGGTCGGGTCGGTCTTCAGGGCTTTGGTGTAGGCCTCCAGCGGGCCGGCGCCCACGGCCACGCCGCAGGGGTTGGCGTGCTTGATGATGACGCAGGCGGGGGCTTCAAAAGCCTTCACGCATTCCCAAGCCGCATCGGCGTCCGCAATGTTGTTGAAGGACAGTTCCTTGCCCTGGATCTGCGTCCAATTGGCCAGGGTGCTGACCACGGGCTGGGCCTCACGGTAGAAGGCCGCCGACTGGTGCGGGTTCTCGCCGTAACGCATGCCTTGCACTTTGAGCAGTTGCAGGTTGTACACAGCCGGGTACTCGGCCTTGGCGGGCACGGCTTCGGTTTCGAGCTCGGCGCCGGCTTCCAGCGAGGTCAGGTAGTTGGTGATCATGCCGTCGTAGGCCGCGGTGTGGGCAAACACCTTCTTGGCCAGCATGAACTTGGTGGTGCGGGTGATCTGGCCGGCCTTCATCTCGGTCAGCACCTGCTCGTAGTCGACCGGGTCGATGATCACGGTCACGTCCTGCCAGTTCTTGGCGGCCGAGCGCAGCATGGTGGGGCCGCCGATGTCGATGTTCTCGATGGCGTTGGCCAGGGTGCAATCGGCCTTGGCCGTGGCTTGCGCGAAGGGATAGAGGTTGACCACCAGCAGGTCGATCGTGTCGATGCCATGTTCCTTCAGCGCGGCCATGTGCTCGGGCAGATCGCGGCGGGCCAGGATGCCGCCGTGCACACGGGGGTGCAGGGTCTTGACGCGGCCGTCCAGCATTTCGGGAAAGCCGGTGTAGTCGGACACTTCGGTGACCGGTACGTTGTTTTCCTTGAGCAGGCGGAAGGTACCGCCGGTGGACAGCAGCTCAACGCCGCGTTCAGTCAGGGCTCGGCCAAAGTCGACGATGCCGGTTTTATCACTCACGCTGATCAGGGCGCGACGGACGGGGGTGTTAGCCTGGTTTGCCATGGTGACTGCCTTCCTTTGTCAGATTAAAGCAGACCGTACTGCTTGAGTTTCTTGCGCAGGGTGCCGCGGTTAAGGCCAAGCATGGTGGAGGCCTTGGTCTGGTTATTGCGGGTGTACTTCATTACCTGCTCCAGCAGGGGTGCTTCCACTTCTGACAGTACCAGCTGGTACACGTCAGAAACCGGTGCGCCGTCCAGCTGCGTGAAGTAGTTTTTCAGGGCCACTTCCACGCTGTCACGCAGGGTGACACTGTTGCCGCTATTATTTACCGTGTGCAACTGATGGACATCATCGTTGGC
>JAJUHM010000109.1 GCA_029279925.1 Aquabacterium olei | reverse complement strand
GCCAGCACGCCGGGCAAGGACGGTGACTACATCGGCAAGACCGGCACGGTCACCTTCGCCCCGGGCCAGACCACGGCCACCATCACGGTCGACATCAACGACGACGACACGTTCGAAGGCAGCGAGACCTTCGACGTGGCGCTGACCGACGCACAAGGCGCCACCGTGAGCCCGACGGCCGGCACCGTGACCACCGCCATCAAGGACGACGGCACGGGCAGCGTGCCCCCGGGCGTGACGCCGGACGACGACACCCCGAAGGTGATCGAAGTCAGCAGCCCGACGGCCGCCGAAGGCGGCGACCTGGACTTCGTGGTCAAGCTCAGCAACGACAGCACCACCCCGACGGTGGTCAAGCTCAAGCTGGGCGACCCGACGGGCCAGACCAACCCGGCCACGCCGGGTGAAGACACCGGCACACCGAAGGTGAGCTTCGACGGCGGCAAGACCTTCGAGCCGGTGACCGTGGGCCCGGACGGCACGGCCACGATCACGGTGCCGGCGAACACGCCGGTGGACCAGGTGGTGGTGCGCGTGCCGACGATCAAGGACGGCACCAGCGAGCCGACCGAGACCTTCACGCTGCAGGCGCAGACCCCGGCGCAGAGCACGCCGGCCGAAGGCGTGGGCAGCATCACCGACACCAACGGTGCCCCGACGGTGAGCCTGAGCGGGCCGGCTGAAGTCAACGAAGCGGCCGGCACCATCACCTACACGGTGACGCTGTCGAACCCGAGCAGCCAGCCGGTGACGGTGACGTACAAGACGGCCGACGGCACGGCCGAGGCCAGCACGCCGGGCAAGGACGGTGACTACATCGGCAAGACCGGCACGGTCACCTTCGCCCCGGGCCAGACCACGGCCACCATCACGGTCGACATCAACGACGACGACACGTTCGAAGGCAGCGAGACCTTCAGCGTGGAGCTCAGCGACCCGGTGGGCGCCACCGTGAGCCCGACGGCCGGCACCGTGACCACCGCCATCAAGGACGACGGCACGGGCAGCGTGCCCCCGGGCGTGACGCCGGACGACGATCGTGCCACGCTGGCGGTGACGGGCGGCACGGTGGTTGAATCGGCAGGTCATGGCGTGTTCACGGTGACACTGTCGAATCCGCTCGCAGCACCCACGGTATTGAAACTGGCGCTGTCCGACGGTGGCGCGGGACAAGCCGCCAGTGGTGGTGGTGTGGACTACGGCACGGCGACCGGGAGCAGCATCGAGTTCTCCGTCAATGGCGGGCTGGACTGGATTGCTGGCTCCGAGGTGACTGTGCCGGCTGGTCAGACCACGGTGCTGGTGAGAACAGCCATTGTGAACGACACGGCCCACGAGTTCTCGGAGTCCGTCTCACTGACCGTGACCGCCGCGGATCCGGTCCCCTTCACCGCGACAAGCAGCACCGGCACGCTCGTGATCACGGATGACGATGTCACGGCGCCGAAGCTGACCATCGACAGCCGCAGCTACCATCTCTTCGAGGACTTCGAAGAGGTCACATTCGGCAGCGCCGGGTACACGCAGGCCGTGATCCCCTCGACCCTGTCCAGCGGCGACGGCGTGCTGATGACGGGCAATGCGTCCGGCCGGGTCGAGATCGGCCAGCCGAGCACCTATGGCGTCACCACGACCAGCGGCAAGCTGCTCGAACTGGAGCGGTCGGCCGGTGACAAGGGCAACCTGCATACCGACATCCAGGCTCGTGCGGGCGAGGTCTACACCTTCTCGGTGGACTATGCCGCGCGAGGCGATCACACCACCAACTCCGCCGTGTACGTGTACTGGGGCGGACAGCTGGTGGGGGTCATGGACACCCGCAGCACGACGATGACGAACTTCGTCTTCACCCTGCTGGCCGAGACATCGGGCACGCATCGTCTCGAGTTGCTTGCAGCGGACTCGAATTCCTTCGGAGGACTGGTCGACAACATCCGCGTCGACCTGCTGCCCAACACCGGATTCCAGGGATACAAGGTCAGCCTGCCCGTGATCACGGCATCGCTGGTCGATGTGGGTGGCAGCCCGGAAAGCCTGTCGCTCACCATCGGCGGACTGCCTGACGGTACGGTGCTGACCGATGGCGTGCGCAGCTTCACGGCCACGGCGGCGGCCCACACGGCGACCGTGAGCGATTGGGACCTGACCTCGCTGGTCGTGGTGCCGCCCGCAGCGTTCACCGGCGACCTGTCACTGAGCGTGACGGCCACGGCCACTGACACGGTCACCGGCGTGGCGGCGAGCACGACGTCGGCCATCGACCTGAAGGTGCTGGCCGACACCGGCAACACCGTGGGCACGGCCGGCGCGGACATGTTCTCGGCCACCGCTGCAGGTCAGACCCTGATGGGGCTGGACGGAGACGACAAGCTGTTGGCCGCAGCGGGCGGCAGCACGCTCATCGGTGGCTCGGGCAATGACACCCTGGAAGGGGGCGAGGGCCGGGATGTGTTGTCCGGCGGCACCGGCGACGATCGCCTGATGGGCGGCGGCGGCGACGACGTGCTGCAGGGCGGCGAGGGCAATGACAGGCTCACCGGAGGCGCCGGTGCCGACGTGTTCGCCTGGCACCTTGGCGATGCACCGGCGGCAGGCAGCGGTCGTGCCACCGACACCATCACCGACTTCGACGTGCGGTCCGCGTCGGCCGGGGGCGACGTGCTCGACCTGCGCGACCTGCTGCAAGGCGAGAACGCATCGAACCTGACGCAGTACCTGGACTTCGACACCAGTTCCACACCGGGCAGCACCATCATCAAGGTGAGCACGGCAGGAGGCTTTGCAGGGGGAACGGCCACAGAGGCGGCCGAGAACCAACGCATCGTGCTGGAGGGGGTGAACCTTCGCAGCGATCTGGGCCTGTCCAGCGCCGCCAGCGATGCGGATGTCATCAGCAAGCTGATGTCGCTCAACAAGCTGGTGGTGGACAACAGCTGATGCGGCCCGCGCCCTGTTGAACAGGCGGCAACGGGCGCCCTCCATCAGGGGGCGCCCGTTTTGCATTCAGGTCAGTCGTATCAGCGGAAGCGACCTTGCGGGACGGTTTTCAGGTCGCCGGGCAGGCTGGCCATGTACTCGGCCAACAGCTTCAATTCGGCCTGCGTGAAAGACTTCACCTGGGCGGACATGATGGCGTTGTTGCGGCCGATCGGGCCTTTGCCGCTCACCTGGTAAGCCTTCAAGGCCACGTACAGGTAATCGGCATGCTGGCCCGCCAGCTTGGGATAGCTGGCGTCGATGGGCTTGTTCAGTCCCTCGCCATGACAGGCGATGCAGTTGCCCTTGGTCAGAAGGGCTTGAACCTGCGGTGTGGGTGCGCCGCCCCGGCCGCCAGCCCCAGGCAGGTCCTTGCCGTGCGCTTCGTAGTACGCGGCGATCTCCTGGATGTCCTGGTCCGTCAGCGAGGCCGCAACCCCTTTCATCGTTGGGTGCTTGCGATCGCCTTGCCGGTAGGCCGTCAAGGCCGCCGCAATGTACTTCGCGTTCTGACCGGAGATCATCGGCACCTTGTGCACTTCCGGGAAGCTCGCCTGGTAGCCCGGGATGCTGTGGCATCCGATGCACATGGCGACCTTCGATGTGATGCCCTTCTGCGTGTCGTCGGCACGCGCCGGGCTTGACGCCACGCCGGCCAGCATCACCAGGCCAAACAGCAGGCCCCGAGGGGTGAAAGGTCGGCGCGACAGGCCGGGGAACAGCACGGACGGTGTTTTCATGGGCATGCAGGTGAGGGATTTGCTGACACAGGGAAAAACACGAACCACAATCCCATTATTGGGGGGCGTCCTATACTCGAACACAGTAACAACCCGGTTGAGACTGCGCATGAAATTCCAAGGTACCGATCAATACGTGGCCACCGATGACCTGAAACTGGCGGTCAATGCGGCGCTCAAGCTGCAACGTCCGCTGCTGGTCAAGGGTGAGCCGGGCACGGGCAAGACCATGCTGGCCGAGCAGGTCTCCGAGGCCCTCGGGATGCCGCTGCTGCAGTGGCACATCAAGTCGACCACCAAGGCACAGCAGGGCCTGTACGAGTACGACGCGGTCAGCCGCCTGCGCGACAGCCAGCTCGGCGATGAAAAGGTGCGGGACATCCACAACTACATCGTCAAGGGGGTGTTGTGGCAGGCCTTCGAATCGGAGCAGCCCGTGGCCCTGCTGATCGACGAGATCGACAAGGCGGACATCGAGTTCCCCAACGACCTGTTACGCGAACTCGACCGCATGGAGTTCTACGTCTATGAGACGCGCCAGCTGGTCAAGGCCCGCCACCGCCCGCTGGTCATCATCACGTCGAACAACGAGAAGGACCTGCCGGATGCATTCCTGCGCCGCTGTTTCTTCCATTACATCCGTTTTCCGGATCCCACCACGATGCAGCAGATCGTTGATGTGCATTTCCCACACATCAAGAAAGACCTGCTGAGCGCCGCGCTGCGCCACTTCTATGAGGTCCGCAACCTGCCGGGCCTGAAGAAGAAACCGAGCACGTCCGAACTCATCGACTGGCTCAAGCTGCTGGTGGCCGAAGACATCCCGGCCGAGGCACTGCAAAGTCAGGATGACAAGGTAAGCGTCCCGCCCCTGGTGGGGGCCTTGCTCAAGAACGAGCAGGACCTGAGCCTGTTCGAGAAGCTGGTGTACATGGCGCGCCATCACCGCTGAGCTGGTGCGGCGCTCGCGAGGGGCAGTTGGCGGTCAGGCGGTCGCCAGCGCTCCCGGGACGAAGGGTTCGGCCAGCACCACGCGGTTGCGCCCGGCCGCCTTGGCTTCATACAAGGCCATGTCGGCCCGCTTGAGCAGCATCGACAGCGTCTCGTTCTGCTCGTCTGCGCAGGCCAGGCCGGTGCTGATGGTGACGGTGACGAGGTCATCGCCCCAGGGCACCCGCAGGCGCTCCACCGCGGAGCGTAACCGCTCGGCCGCGTGCAGGGCGCCTTCCCGGTCGGTATGGGGAAGGACCACGCAGAACTCCTCGCCGCCAAAGCGCGCCACCCGATCCAGCTCGCGCGCCTCTTCTTTCAAGGCCGCGGCGACGGCAGCCAGCACGGCGTCGCCCGCGGCGTGGCCCAGTCGGTCGTTGATGCGCTTGAAGTGATCGATGTCGATGAGCAGCAGCGTGAAGGGCTGGCCGAAGCGCTGCAGGCGCTGGACTTCCCGGTCCAGCATGGACTCGACGGCGCGCCGGTTCAGCAAGCCCGTCAGCCCGTCGTGGTGGGACAGGTGCTCGAGCCGCCGCACCAGCCGCATCACCACCACATAGCCGACCACGAAGCTCGACAGGATGGACAGGGTCAGGCTGCCCATCACCAGCCAGGAGTGCAGGACATCACTGGGCACCTCCGACCACGGGTGAGGCCATCCCGGGAACAGCAGGCCCAGCGACGTCACTGCGAAGGTCGATACCGCCAAGCCCATCAGGATGGTGTGGGCCCAGGCAGTCTGCGGACCGAATTCGGTGTGCAGCGGGGCGAAGCACTCGGCTGCCAGACGGGTCAGAACCAGCGCCGTGGCGCTGAAGCAGGCCGCCAGACCGGCCGCGCGCCAGGTCATGGGCAGGGCGATGACGAGGGCGAACCCGATGCCGGCCAGCATGAGCGTGGCATGCTCGAAGCGGGTGTCGGGCAGCTTCAGGAAGGTCTGCATGCCCCGCCGCTGGCTGACCGCCCCGACGACGACCATCATGCCGGCCAGCATCCACTGCACGAGGTCGGGGTCTTGGGCATACAGGACAGTCAACAGCAGCCCGGTGCCGTAGCACAGGTTCGACAACATCCAGTGTTTGGACGCGCGCCGCGACAGCCCCATCCAGGTACCGGCTACCCACCACATGCCCGAGTTGAGTGTGTGGGTGACGAGAATGAAGATGATCAGAAAATGGGTCGCTTGCATTCGGCCCTCGACATCAGGGACGGTGGGGCGGCGTGCCCGACACAACCGGGGCCACAATAGCAGTCATCTTGCAGGACGCCTTATGCTCATTGACTTCTTTTACGCATTGCGCGCGGCCAAGCTGCCGGTGACGATTCCGGAATACCTCAACCTTCTGGAGGCCATCCGGGAGGGGGTGATCGGGCCGTCGGTGGACGAGTTCTACCACCTCGCGCGCATGACGCTGGTGAAGAACGAGACCCATTTCGACAAGTTCGACCGCGCTTTCGGGGCGTACTTCAAGGGCGTGAGCGAAGTCGACCTCACGACCGAGATTCCGTTGGAATGGCTGCGCAAGCACCTTGAGAAGGACCTGAGCCCGGAGGAGCGCGCCAAGATCGAGGCGATGGGCTGGGACCAGCTGATGGAGCGCCTCAAGCAGTTGCTGGAGGAACAGAAGGAGCGGCACGAAGGCGGCAACAAGTGGATCGGTACCGGCGGCACGTCGCCGTTTGGCGCCTATGGCGACAACCCGGCCGGCATTCGCATCGGGCAGGACCGCAGCCGCAAGCGCAGCGCCGTGAAGGTGTGGGATCAGCGCGCGTTCAAGGACTACGACGACACGGTGGAGCTCGGCACGCGCAACATCAAGGTGGCGCTGCGTCGCCTGCGCAAGTTCGCGCGCCAGGGCGCAGCAGAAGAGCTGGACCTGGATCACACCATTCATGCGACGGCGGCGGCCGGCGGCATGCTGGACATCAAGATGGTGCCCGAGCGGCACAACACGGTGAAGGTGCTCCTGCTGATGGATGTGGGCGGCACCATGGACGACCACATCCACCGCGTCGAAGAGCTGTTTTCCGCGGCAAAGTCCGAATTCAAGCACCTGGAGTTCTACTACTTCCACAACTGTGTGTACGACTTCATGTGGAAGAACAACCATCGGCGCTTCACCGAGAAGATCCCCACGTGGGACATCATCCGCAAGTACAACAAGGACTACAAGCTGGTTTTCGTGGGGGATGCGACCATGTCGCCTTATGAAATCCTGCAAGCCGGTGGCAGCACCGAATACAACAACGACGAGCCGGGGGCCGAATGGATCGGGCGTCTGACACACGCATTCCCCAACCACGTGTGGATCAACCCCGAGCCTCAGGGCGTGTGGTCGTATCGCCAGAGCATCTCGATCATCCAGCAGTTGGTCGGGGGACGCATGTTCCCGATGACGCTGCAGGGCCTCGAGGGTGCCATGCGGCTGCTGAGCAAATGAGCCTGGGCCGGTGGTGGCCGTGGGCGACTCGGGCCGCTGCGTGCCTGATCCTGGCTGCACCGCACATTGCCCCCGCACAGGACACGGCGGCGGGGACAGGCGGTGCGCCGGGTGTGGACGCCTGGGCGCCCTGGGGTAGCGACGTTTCGCCGTCGTCGGGCGACGATGCCGACATGCTGAGCGCGCAGGGCTGGCGTCTGGACGTCGTCGCGCCCGAACCGCTGGATGAGTTGTTGCGCAATTACCTCGACATCGCGCGGTTTCAGCGCGAGTCGGCCGAGCCGGGGGCCATCCCCATCAGCCGCGCCGAGTTGCGTCGGCTGGTGGTGTCCGCACCGGAGCAAGCGCGCGGCCTGATCGATGCAGAGGGGTACTTCGGCGCCCGCATCGGCACCCGCGTGACCGATGGACTCGACGGCCAGCCCATCGTGGTGACGCTGACGGTCGAGCCGGGCCAGCTGACCCGGGTCTCCAAGGTCCAGTTCGTCTACGAAGGCGAGCTCGACGCCCGGCTGGATGACGGTGAGCCCGCGGCCCGTGCGCTGGTGGACGCGCTGTCGGCGCAGTGGGCGCTGCCGGTCGGTGCTGTTTTCAGGCAGGTCGACTGGACTGCGGCGAAGAACGAGGCCCTGGCTCGGCTTCGGGCCGACGGCTATCCGACGGCCAGCTGGAGCGGGACCTCGGCCACCGTGGACGCCACCGACAGGCAGGCGCGGTTGTTCATGGTCGTCGACAGCGGTCCGGCCTTCGCCTTTGGCGAGGTCCGCATCGAGGGGCTGCACCGGCAACCGGCGTCTGCCATCCTGAATACCGCTCCGTTCCGGAAGGGGGACGCCTACCGCGAGAAGGACCTGCTGGACTGGCAGGAGCGCATCCAGAAACTCAATCTGTTCGACAGCATCTTCGTCACCACCGACCTCGACCCGACCCAGGCCAGCGCCGCACCCGTGCTGGTTCAGGTTCGCGAACAGCAGCTGCAGTCGGCGACGACCGGGATCGGGGTGAGCAGCGACACCGGGCCACGCGTCTCGGCCGACTACCTGCATCGCAACCTTTTCGGGCTCGACTGGCAGGCCAAGGCACGGGTACAGCTGGGTCAGAACAACCGACTGGGACGGCTGGATTTCACCTCTCACCCGTGGGAAGGTCGGCGCCGCGGGCTGCTGTCGACGCAGGCCAGCCGCACGGTCGAAGACGACAAGGCCATCACCCTCAGCGCCCGCGCCCGCGTGGGCCTGTTGCGCGAAGGCGAGCGGCTGGAGCGAATGCAGTACGTGGAATTCGAGACGGCCAGCGTGACCGCCAATGCGGGTGACAAGGTCTCGGACGCTTCGGCCTACAGCGCCACGGCACAGTGGATCTACCGCGATGTCGACAGCCAGACTCTGCCGACGCGGGGCTCCACCAGCCTGCTGCAGCTGACCCTGGGCCGCAGCTACAGCGCCCTGAAGGAGAAGGGGTTCTTTGGCCGAGCCTATGCCCGCACGACGTGGTATTGGCCCCTGCCCGCGGGCTGGTATGCCACCGTGCGCGGCGAAGCAGGGCAGGTGTTCGCGCGCGACGAGGTCAGCGTGCCCGACACCTTGCTCTTCCGTGTCGGCGGTGACGAATCGGTGCGGGGCTATGCCTACCGTTCCCTGGGTGTCATCACGGACGGCGTGGTCACCGGCGGACGGGTGATGTTCACCTCCAGCGTCGAGGTCGCCCGTCCGATCCTGGCGCGGCTCCCGGCGCTGTGGGGGGCGGTGTTCGTCGATGCCGGCGATGCGGCTTCGAGCGCTGACAAGCTGGATCCCCGGGTGGGGTATGGGGTGGGCCTGCGGTACCGGAGTCCGGTCGGCCCGCTGCGTCTTGACATTGCGCACGGTCAGCAATTGCAGGACTGGCGCATCCACTTCAGCGTGGGGATCAGCCTGTGAGCCAGTGGCCGCTCCGTTTGCGACGTGCCCTCGGGGTGCTGGGGGCCGCCTTGGCTGCGCTGCTGGTGGGCAGCGTGGTGCTGGCCCTGGTTCTGCTGGCCGCGGCCTGGTCCCTGGCACACCACGACGGTGCCACCGAGCGCCTGCTGAAGGCGGTGCCAGGGCTTCAGGTCACGGAGCCCAAGGGGGCCTTGCTTGGCGATTTCCAGGCGCGCCGCATCGAGCTGGCCTTGCCCCGTGGGGGCCGGCTCAGCGTGGTCGAGCCGGCCTGGCAGGGCATGGCCCTGGTGATCGATGGTCAGGCTCCATGGCGCGTCGGGGCGAGGGCCGAGTGGCTGAAAGCGCGACAGGTGCACCTGCACTGGGTCAGTGGTCCGCCGGCCCCGGCAGCGCCGCCCCCTGCGTCGTTGGCGCTGCCCATCTCGGTCGTGATCGACCGGCTGCAGGTGCAGCAGGTGCACAGCCCGCTCTGGGGCGAGGGCCGCCCGTTCGGGCCCGTGGACCTTGGGATTTCGCTCCAGCGGGCCGGCGCGACGCAACAGGACATGCCGGGGGGCGATTCATCGGCGGTGCATGCCCTGGCGATTCGCGAGTTCGGCTGGGTCGGGTGGCGCATCTCGGGAACCGTGAAGGTCGGTGCG
>JAJUHM010000108.1 GCA_029279925.1 Aquabacterium olei | reverse complement strand
GACGACGGCGCCCGGCACGCCGGCCGCGGCGGTCACCCGGTCCACCGGGGTGTCCGGCGGCCGGGTTGCGTCTCCGGTGGCGCGCCAGCCCGAAGCCCGGCCAGCCTCGAACCCGGCCGCTCCCGCGGCGTCCGGTGGCGCGTCCCTGCCTGCGACCGCGGCTGCACCCCGCTCGGCCGAGCCGGTCTACACGCTGCAGACGCTGCCTGATGCCTTGCGCCGCGACCTGCCGCCACTCACGGTGGGCGGCGCCATGCACTCCGACGTCCCCGCTCAGCGCATGCTCATCCTCAACAGCCAGGTGTTCCGCGAGGGCGATCAGCCCGTGCCCGACCTGGTGTTGGAGGAGATCCGCTTGAGGTCGGCGGTGTTCCGCTTTCGCGGAAGCCGTTTCTCGGTGGCTTATTGACCCGGCTGTTGACCCGGCCTCACGCCATCCGGCTCCCTGAGTCCGCTGAGCTTGTGCAGCAGCCGGTGCAGGGTTTCCAGTTCCTCCGCATTCAGCGAGGCTGTCACGCGGTCGTCGTGCGCCTGGACCGCCGCGGTGATCAGGGCCAGGTCGGTCCGCCCCCGTTCGGTGAGCTGCAGGCTGAAGGCGCGTCGGTCTTCGGGCATGGGCTCGCGGGTGACGTAGCCCAGGTCGGCCAGCGCATCGACCAGGATGACAGCGCCCGAGCGGGCAATGCCCATGATCTGTGCGAGCTGCGTCAGCTTCAGGCCCCGGTTGAGCGAGATGATGACCAGGGCCGAATACCGCGGGGGGGTGATGTGCCAGGCGGCCAGCGCCTGCACAAAGTCTTCGTACATGCGCAACTGAGTGCGCCGCACGGCATAGCCGGTGAGGGTGTCCAGCACGCCGTACTGGATGCCTGGCACGCGGGCCAGATAAGGGGCAACTTCACTCATGACGCAGGGCGTAGCGCGATGGCTACATCGCTCGGCGCGATTCTAGCCATACCCCCGGTCGGTACGCCCTGCGGGAATGTCCTTGGTTATTCGGACGAGCGAGGCCCGGCGGCTCAGCGGGCTGCGGCGAACAGGGCCGCGCCGGCGCGCATCGGGTCGCCCGTCTGCTCGAACGTGCGCACCCACACCGGGTAGCTGTGGATGACGGCATGCTGCCAGGGATGGAAGCCCGGGCGGTAGTAGGCCAGCAGCTTGCCGGTGCTGCGCGAGAACAGGCCGCGCGGGCCGTACAGCCACCAGGCGCCCTTGACGCTCATCAGCAGGCGCCTGCCGCGCGAAAACCCGTCGCCCTTGAGCAGGCGGTTGGTCAGGCGCATGCTGTCGGTCACGACCTTGTACAGCGCATGCGTCATCGCGGCGCAGCGCATCACATAGCCCACCTGGGCCACCTTCTGCATCACGTCGAAGGCCACGGCCTTGTGCTCCATCTCCTCGATGGCATGCCAGGCCCACATGGCGCGCACGTTCTCGTCGGCGGGCGCCATCATGTCCTTCTCGGCAAACAGGGTCTCGGCCATCAATGCGGTGAAGTGCTCGAACGCCGCGGTCAGCGCCAGGTTGTACTGGGCCGAATAGCGCTTGGTGTAGGTGTCGAACAACTGCTTGGCTTCGGTGAGGATGCCGTCGACATCCAGGCCCTGCTGACGCAGCAGGTCGTTGTAGTGCGTGTGGGCGATGCCGTGCTGGCCTTCCTGGCGGATGAAGTTCTTCACGTCCTCGGCCATCTTGCGGTCGGTGATCAAGTGCCGGAAGGCCCGCACGCTGGTGATGAAGTAGCGCTCGCCGTCCGGAAACGCGGCCTGCATGCCGTCGAACACGCGGGTCTTGAAGGCGTCCCCGCCGTACCACCAACGGGGAGTCTGCGCATCGAGCTGGAAGTCCAGCTTTTCGCGGGGCACGATCTCGTCGGGGCGGCTTTCCTGAGGGCGGGACATGAGGGACTCCTTGGGTGATGGACTGTCATCCAGTCTAGGAATCCCGTGCACAAAGGGCGGTCCGCCGTGCGACAGCAAGGCATCCGCCACGACAGCGCGCGCGACGAAGGGCTTTCAGCGCGGCTCCCCCTTCCGGGTTATCCCGAAAGGTGGGCGACAAGGGCGCTTTCGCGCCACTTTCCGCGTCATCATCCGGGGTGACGGGTCGTACCGTGGCCCGCTTGCTTTCTCAACAAACAGGGTGCCCATGAACCAGACTGTTGTCGCAACCGACTCTTCCAACACCTTGCGCCTGGACGGCCGCGTGGCCATCGTCACCGGGGCCGGCGCCGGACTGGGCCGCGCCCACGCGCTGTTGCTGGCCGCTCGCGGCGCCCGCGTCGTGGTCAACGACCTGCGGGATCCGGGGCCGGTGGTTGAGGCGATCCGGGCCGCAGGCGGCGAGGCCATCGGCCACATCGGCTCCGTCACCGACGAAGCGGCCGTGCAGGCGATGGCGGACCAGGCCATGGCCACCTGGGGGCGCATCGACATCCTCGTCAACAACGCCGGGATCCTGCGGGACAAATCCTTCTCGAAGATGACGGTCGAGGACTTCCGCACCGTGGTCGACGTGCACCTGATGGGCGCCATGCTGTGCACCAAGGCGGTCTGGGAGGTGATGAAGGCGCAGCAGCATGGCCGCATCGTGTTCACGACCTCGTCATCGGGCCTGTTCGGCAACTTCGGTCAGTCGAACTATGGCGCCGCGAAGATGGCGCTGGTGGGCCTGATGCAGACGCTGTCGCTGGAAGGCGAGAAGTACAACGTGCGGGTGAACTGCCTGGCGCCCACGGCGGCCACGAGCATGACGGAAGGCATCCTACCGCCGCAGGCCCTGGCCCTGCTGACGCCGGAGAGCGTCTCGCCAGGGCTGCTGTTCCTCGTCAGTGACCAGGCGCCGACGCGCGCCATCCTGAACGCGGGCGCCGGGGTGTTCGCCACCACCCACGTCGTGCTTGGCGAACCCCATCTGGTGGGCAATGTGCCGGACGCGCCCGAGCGCATGGCGGCGGCGTGGCCGCAGATCAGCGACCGCGCCGCCGCCATCGAGCCGGCTGGCGGCATGCAGCAGTCGGCGCGCGAGATGGCGCTGGTGCTCAGCAGCGGGGCCGCAGGCTGAGCGGGCCTGCACGGCTCAGCGGTTGGGCTGCGGGGTGAGGCGCAGGTAAGGCTTCACCGCCTTGTAGCCCTTCGGGAACTTCTGCTGGATCACCTCCGGGTCCTGCAGCGAGGGCACGATCACCACGTCGTCGCCATCTTTCCAGTTGCCCGGCGTGGCCACGCTGTGGTGGTCCGTCAGCTGCAGCGAATCGACCACCCGCAGGATCTCGTCGAAGTTGCGGCCCGTGCTGGCGGGGTAGGTGATGATCAGGCGGATCTTCTTGGCCGGGTCGATCACGAACAGCGAGCGTACCGTCAGCGTGCTGTTGGCGTTCGGGTGGATCAGGTCATAGAGTTCCGACACCTTGCGGTCTGCGTCCGCAATGATCGGGAAGTTCACCGTCGTGCCTTGTGTCTCGTTGATGTCGGGGATCCACTTGCCGTGCGATTCGACCGAGTCCACCGACAGGGCGATCACCTTCACATGGCGGCGGGCGAACTCGTCCTTGAGCTTGGCCGTCAGCCCCAGTTCGGTGGTGCACACGGGGGTGAAATCCGCGGGATGCGAGAACAGGATGCCCCAGCTGTCGCCGAGCCATTCATGGAAGCGGATCGGGCCTTGCGAAGAGGCTTGTTCGAAGTCGGGGGCGGTGTCGCCCAGGCGCAGGCTGGCCATGTGGGTCCTTTCGTGAGAGGGGTGAGACAAGGCGGAGGTCAGACGGCGTAGCCGAACTCCAGGGGATGGGCACGAGCCAGTCGCTTGAGGCGCTGACGGTCTCGCACCATGTGGTCGACGTGGTAGCGGGCCAGCGGCCAGGGGCCGTGACCCGACTCGGTGTTGATGTGTCCGGCCCGCCCGAGGTTGACGAAGCGGGCTCCCCAGTGATGTGCCCACTGGCGGGCACGCTCGAACGGCATCCAGGGGTCGTCTTCGCTGCCGATCAGGGTGGCGGGCAGTCCCAGCCCCGTGGTCGGCAGCCGGTCTGCCACACCGAACTTCACCGGGTCGGCCGGCGCCACCATCAGCGCTGCACGGATCCCGCCCTCGTGCCCTGCGGTGTCGGCCTGTGCGCGCCGGGCCAGATGGTGTGCCAAGGCCAGGCAGCCGAAGCTGTGGGCCACGGCAATCCATTCGGTCTGGGGCGCATGGCGGGCCAGCGTCCGATCGATGCGATCGGCCCAGGCATCGAGCTGGGGCGCCGTCCAGTCACGCTGGATGACGCGAACGGCACCGGCGTACTGGCGCTGCAGCCAGGTCTGCCAGTGGCCGGGGCCGCTGTCGTGCAGACCAGGAATCACCAGCACGCGCACGGCATGGGCGGCAGGCAACGGGGTGGCAAGGGGCAGGGGCATGGTGTGGCGTCGTCTGGCGGGTGGAGAAGAAGGAGCCGGAGCGCAGGGCTGACCACGACGGCGGCCGACGGGGTCGCCTGGTCCGGCCGGGCGTGGCCTCACAGGGCCGCGATGGACACCTCAGTCGACTTGACGAGGGCGATGACCTCCTTGCCGGGAACGAGGCCAAGCTCATGCACTGAGCGTGTGGTGATGACGGAGGTGACGATGAGGCCGGAGGGCGTTTCCACCTCGACCTCGGACACCACCTGTCCTTCGATGATCTCGCGGACCTTGCCGCGGAACTGGTTGCGCACGTTGATGGCAGAGACGGTCATGGCACATCCTTCTGTGATCGGGATGGCCCATCCTAGGACCGCGTGCAGACGACGCGAACGAAGATCGCCGCGCATGGATCTGCGCGGAATGCATGTGCCCGATGGGGGCGCAGCGTGGGTCAGTTGCGGGGGCGGGTCATGCCCTGCACCTGGACCAGGAGCCGGTCGGTGATCTGCCCGCAGACGAGGTCGCACAGCTGGTAGGTGCGTTCGTCGCCGATCTCGTAGAAGACGCTGGTGCCCCGCGATTGACGCGAGACCAGCCCGGCCTTGGCCAGCACGCCAAGGTGCGTGGACACGTTGGCCTGGCTGCTGCCGACGATGGCCGTCAGCTCGCTCACGTTGAGCGGGCCGCCGCGCAGGGCGTTGAGGAGCTTGAGGCGCAGCGGTTCAGCCAACGCGCGGAAATAGTCGGCGACGTGATCGAGGGCCTGATCGTCGAGGGCTTGCATCGCGGGGCTGAGGAGTGAAGGGCAAGGTTGACGCATTCTAGGCGACCCCTCTTGTTGCGTTCATAACCATATGGTTATATTATGTTGGAAAGCGTCCTGTATGCAAGTGATTCAAGGAGCCCGCATGTCCCGCTCATTCGCCGTCCCCCCTCTGACTGCCCCTCACCGGACCTTGATTGCCGTGCTCGCAGGCGTGTCGGTGTGTGCCTTCGGGGCGGTGTTGCTCCGGCCGGCGCATGCGGCGGCGCCGGCGCTGGCCACGGTGGTGGTGACGGCTGCAGAGGCGGCGAACCGCTACGCCACCGATGGCACGGTGGAGGCCGTGCGGGATGCCCGCGTTGCCAGCCAGGTGCCGGGACGCATCGTGGAGCTCCCGGTTCGTGCAGGTGAGCGGGTGCAGGCGGGGCAGGTGCTGGCCCGCATCGATCCCTCGGTGGTGAACCACCAGGTGGCGGGCAGCCAGGCGCAACTGGCGCAGGCGCAGGCGCAGGTGACCGTGGCGCGCAACGAGCTCCAGCGGACGCGCCAACTGGTGGCCAAGTCCTACGTCAGCCAGGCGGCGCTGGAGCAGGCCGAAGCCCAGGCGCGTGCCGCAGAAGCACAGGTGCAGGCGTTGCAGGCCCAGGTGGCGGCGGTGTCGGCACAGGCCGGCCTGCACGTGCTGCGCGCGCCGTTTGCCGGCTGGGTGGCCCAGGTGCCGGTCAGCCAGGGGGATGCTGCAGGTCCGGGCCAGACCTTGATGCAGGTGTACGACCCGAGTGCCTTGCGGGTGGCGGCCCAGGTTCCCGAGTCCGTGGCGGCGCGTCTGCGCGCCGGGGGCGACGTGTCGGTGTCCGATGCCGAGGGCAGGGCCGCGCTCGGCGGCTTGAAGGCCGAGGTGCTGCCGGCGGTCGACCCGGGGAGCCGCACGGTCACCGTCCGTGTGGCGCTGCCCGGTGCACCAGACGGCTGGCGACCCGGCCAGTCCGTGAAGCTGGTGTTGCCGGTGGCCGGCGGGGCGAGCGCACCCGCCGCGCGCATCGCGGTCCCCCGCACGGCGGTCGTGACGCGCAGCGAACTGCAGGGCGTCTACGTCGTGGGCAAGGACGGTCTGGCTCGCCTGCGTCAGGTGCGGCTGGGCCGTGCCACCGGCGACGCGGTGGAGGTGCTGGCCGGACTGGACGCCGGTGAACGGGTGGCGGTCGATCCGGTGGCGGCTGCGCGCGCCACCGCACGCTGAGGGGCCCGGCATGAGCGCACAAGACACCCGCCAGCCCCTGATCGAGGCAGAGACCACCTCCCTCGGCATCTCGGGTCGCATGGCCGCCTACTTCCTGCAGGCCCGCATCACGCCCCTGCTGGCGCTGGTTGCCCTGCTGATCGGCCTGTTCGCGGTGATGGTGACGCCACGCGAGGAGGAGCCGCAGATCGACGTGACGATGGCCAACGTCCTCATCCCCTTCCCGGGGGCGTCGACCAAGGAGGTGGAGCAGGCCGTGACGGTGCCCGCCGAACAGGTCTTTGCCCGCATGCCCGGGGTCGAGCACGTCATGAGCGTGTCGCGTGCGGGCCTGTCGGTCGTCACGGTGCAGTTTGAAGTGGGGGTGCCGCGCACCGAAGCGGTGGTGCGTCTGCATGACACCGTGGCCGCGCACCGCAACTGGCTGCCGGCCAACCTCGGGGTGGGCGAGCCCATCATCCGGCCCAAGGGCATCGACGATGTGCCCATCGTGACGCTGACCCTGCATGGCAAGGACGGCGCACGCCCGGATGCACCGCTCGATCTGGAGCGGGTGGCCCATGCGATCGAGGCCGAGGTCAAGCGCGTGCCCGGCACACGCGATGTGGCCGCGATCGGCGGGCCCGGCCGCGCCGTGCGCATCGAGCTCGATCCGACCCGGCTGCGCAATGCGGGTCTGACGGTCGATGACCTGCGCCGCGTGCTGCAGTCGGCCAACCAGGGAGCGCCGCTGGGACAGGTGGTCTCGGGCAACCAGGCCATCGAGGTCGAGGCCGGGCCCTTCCTGGCGAACGCCGACGAGGTGGCCGGGCTGGTCGTGGGTGCACGGGGCGGCAAGCCGGTCTATCTGCGCGACGTGGCCGATGTGGTCGATGGGCCGTTGCCGGTGCAGCGCCTGGTGTGGTTCGGGCACAAGGCCGAGTCGGGCGAGATCCTGAACGCCCCCGCCGTCACGCTGCAGGTCACGAAGAAGCCGGGTGAGAACGCCGTGGACGTCGCCGCCGCCGTCATGGCGCGGGTCGACGAACTGCACAACACCGTCATCCCCGACCACGTGACGGTCACGGTGACGCGCAACTACGGCGAAACAGCCGACGAGAAGGCGAAGAAGCTCATCCAGAAGCTGCTGTTCGCCACGGCCTCCGTGGTGGCGCTGGTGTTCATCGCCCTGGGCCGGCGCGAGGCACTGATCGTCGGCATCGCGGTGGCACTGACGCTGACGGCCACGCTGTTCGCCTCGTGGGCCTGGGGCTTCACGCTCAACCGGGTCTCGCTGTTTGCGCTGATCTTCTCCATCGGCATCCTGGTCGACGACGCCATCGTGGTGGTGGAAAACATCCACCGCCACATGATGCTGCACCCGGGCAAGCCGCTGGCATCCGTCATTCCGGCTGCGGTCGATGAGGTCGGCGGGCCGACCATCCTCGCCACGCTGACGGTGATCGCGGCCCTCTTGCCGATGGCGTTCGTCAGCGGGCTGATGGGCCCGTACATGAGCCCGATTCCCATCAATGCGTCGATGGGCATGCTGATCTCGCTGGCCATCGCCTTCGTGCTGACGCCCTGGATGTCGAACCGCTGGTTGAAGGCCGGCCATGGTGAAGCAAGCGCAGGCGAGGGCGCGGGCGGACAAGCCGGTCTGACGGGGCGGCTTCTGCCCTTCTTCACTCGGCTGTTCACCCCCTTTCTCGATCGCCAGCGCGGCCATGGCAACCGCCTCAAGCTGTGGGGCGGCGTGCTGGTGCTGATCGCGTTGTCGGTGTCGCTGCCCGTGGCCGGCCTCGTCGTGTTGAAGATGCTGCCCTTCGACAACAAGTCGGAGTTCCAGGTGGTGCTCGACATGCCCGGAGGCACGCCGGTGGAGAAGACGGCCGCGGTGCTGCAGGAGATGACCGTCGAGCTGGCCCGGGCCCCCGAGGTGCTGAACTGGCAGGTCTATGCCGGCACGGCTGCGCCCATCAACTTCAACGGCCTGGTGCGGCAGTACGACCTGCGCGCCGGTGGCGAGGTGGGTGACATCCAGGTCAACCTGGTCGACAAGCACCACCGCGCCGACCAGAGCCACGCCATCGCGACGCGCTTGCGGCCCGCCTTGCATCGCATTGCGCAAGCCCATGGCGGGCGGGTGAAGGTGGTGGAGGTCCCGCCCGGTCCGCCGGTGATGTCGCCCATCGTGGCCGAGGTCTATGGCCCGGACGACGCGACGCGGCGTGCCGCAGCCCGCCAGGTGCAGGGCGTGTTCGACCGCACGGCCGGCATCGTCGATGTGGACACCTCCGAGCCGCCGGCCGCGCCGCGCGAGTTCCTGTCCGTCGACCGCCATCAGGCGGGGCTGCTCGGCGTGCCGCAGGCGTCCATCGTGGGCACGCTGCGCGCGGGCCTGTCGGGCGAGGCGGTCAGCCACCTGCACGATGCATCGAAGTACCCGGTGCCGCTGATGCTGATGCTGCCCGACGCCACACGGGCCGACACCAGCGAGCTGCGCAAGCTGCCGGTGCGCACGGCCACCGGGGCGCTGGTGCCCGTGGGGGAGTTGTTGCAGGCTCGGCGGGACGAGGCCGAGCAAGCCATCTGGCACAAGGACCTGCTGCCCGTCAGCATGGTGGTGGGCGACATGGCGCGCGACGACGGCATGGACAGCCCGCTGTACGGCCTGTTCGGCATGCGGGCCCAGATCGCGGGCCTGAAGGTGCCGGGCGGTCAGATCGCCGAGCACTTCATCGCGCCGCCGACGGACCCGTACCGCGGCATCTCGCTGAAGTGGGATGGCGAGTGGCAGATCACCTACGAGACCTTCCGCGACAGGGGTGCGGCCTATGCCGTGGGCCTGGTCCTGATTTACCTGCTGGTGGTGGCGCAGTTTGGCTCGTATGTCGCGCCGCTCATCATCATGGCGCCCATCCCGCTCACGGTGATCGGCGTGATGCCGGGCCACGCCCTGCTGGGGGCGCAGTTCACGGCCACCTCGATGATCGGGATGATCGCCCTGGCCGGCATCATCGTGCGCAACTCCATCCTGCTGGTGGACTTCATCGAGCTGCAGGTGCGGGACGGCGTGGCCTTTGCCGATGCCGTGATCCGCTCGGCCGCCACCCGCGCGCAGCCGATCGCCCTGACGGCCGTGGCCGCCATGGCCGGGGCCTTCTTCATCCTCGACGACCCCATCTTCAACGGGCTGGCCATCTCGCTGATCTTCGGCATCCTGGTCTCGACCGTGCTGACCCTGGTGGTCATCCCCCTGCTGTACTTCCGCACCTATCGGCGCCTTCACGGTGCCTGACCTCACTCAAGGAGCACGTCCATGACGTCCTGGCAACTCACCCGTGTCATCGCGGGCACCTTCATCCTGCTGTCGCTGGCGCT
>JAJUHM010000107.1 GCA_029279925.1 Aquabacterium olei | reverse complement strand
GGCCTTCATCGACGAGTGCAAGCACGGCGGCACCACCGAGGCCGAGCTCGCCACCCAAGAGAAGAAGGGCGTGCCCACCGGCCTGTTCGTCACCCACCCGATCACCGGCCAGCAGGTCGAGGTCTGGGTCGGCAACTACGTGCTGATGTCCTATGGCGACGGCGCCGTGATGGGCGTGCCCGCGCACGACGAGCGCGACTTCGCCTTTGCCAAGAAGTACGGCATTGCGATCCAGCAGGTCATCGCCGTGGACGGCGAGACCTTCTCGACCGAAGCCTGGCAAGAGTGGTACGGCGACAAGCTCAAGGGCGTGTGCGTCAACTCGGGTGAGCTGAATGGCCTGACCCACAAAGAGGCCGTCAACAAGGTCGCCGAGATCCTGATCGCGAAGGGCGTGGGCGAGAAGAAGACCACCTGGCGCCTGCGCGACTGGGGCATCAGCCGCCAGCGCTACTGGGGCACCCCCATCCCCATCATCCACTGCGCCGACTGCGGCCCGGTGCCGGTGCCCGAAAAGGACCTGCCCGTGCGCCTGCCCGAAGACGTGGTGCCCGATGGCAGCGGCAACCCGCTGAAGTCGCGGCCCGACTTCCTGAACGTGGGCTGCCCGAAGTGCGGCAAGCCCGCCCAGCGCGAAACCGACACGATGGACACCTTCGTGGACTCGAGCTGGTACTTCCTGCGCTACACCTGTGCCGACAACCACGGCGCCATGGTCGATGCCCGCACCGACTACTGGATGGCCGATGGCGGCATGGACCAGTACATCGGCGGCATCGAGCACGCCATCCTGCACCTGCTGTACGCGCGCTTCTGGACCAAGGTCATGCGCGACCTCGGCCTGATCAAGGTGGACGAGCCCTTCAAGAAGCTGCTCACGCAGGGCATGGTGCTCAACCACATCTACTCGCGCCGCACCGCCAAGGGCGGCAAGGAGTACTTCTGGCCCCATGACGTCGAGCACGTGTTCGACGACGCCGGCAAGGTGGTGGGGGCCAAGCTCATCAACGAAGTCGACAGCGCCGACGGCAAGCTGCCGGTCGGCACCGCCATCGACTACGAAGGCGTGGGCACGATGTCGAAGTCGAAGAACAACGGCATCGACCCGCAGCAGCTGATCGAGAAGTACGGCGCCGACACGGCCCGCCTGTACACCATGTTCACCGCGCCGCCCGAGCTGACGCTGGAGTGGAACGACGCCGCCGTGGAAGGCAGCTACCGCTTCCTGCGCCGCGTGTGGAACTTCGGCGTGAAGCTGCGCAACCTTGACTTCGCCAGCGCCCTGCCCGTGGCCGACGGCGCCAACCGGATGGCCGACGTGGCCTTCGGCAAGGACGCCAAGGCCCTGCGCCTGGAGATCCACACCGTGCTCAAGCAGGTGGACTACGACTACCAGCGCATGCAGTACAACACCGTGGTCTCCGGTGCGATGAAGATGCTCAACGCGCTGGAAGGCTTCAAGGGCGGCGACACCGCCGACGGCCAGATCGCGCTGATCGAGGGCTTCGGCATCCTGGTGCGCGTGCTGTACCCGGCCACACCGCATCTGGCGCACGCGCTCTGGAGCGAGCTGGGCTACGCCGCACAACTGGGCGACCTGCTGGACACGCCCTGGCCCAAGGTCGACGCCGCCGCACTGGTGCAGGACGAGATCGAGCTGATGCTGCAGGTCAACGGCAAGCTGCGCGGTTCCATCAAGGTCAGCCCGCAGGCCGACAAGGCCACCATCGAGGCGGCCGCCCTGGCCAGCGAAGACTTCGCCAAGTTTGCCGAAGGCAAGCCGGCGAAGAAGGTCATCGTGGTGCCGGGCCGCCTGGTCAACGTGGTGGTCTGATGAAACGCGATACGGCTGCGGCGCCGGCCGCCCCCTTCGATCGCCCAGCCCGACAGGCGCTGCCGCACGCAGACCGTCGCCGCTGGCTGGCTCACACCCTGAGCCTGGGCCTGGCTGGTCTCGCCCTCTCGGGTTGCGGCTTCCGCATGCGCGGCCAGTACGGCATGGCCTTCCAGACCATCCAGCTCACCGGCTTCGCGCCGACCTCGCAGCTGGCGACCGAACTGGCCCGCGCACTCGAGAACACCGGCGTGCGGGTGGTGGGCAGCTCGCTCGAAGCGACCCGGCTGGCGTCCAGCACCAGCGTGCCGACCAGCCACCTCGTGTTCGAGGCCCTCAGCGACACGCGCGACATGGTGGTCAGCTCGACCACCCGCTATGGTCAGGTGCGCGGCATGACCGCGCGCATCAAGCTGCGCTTTCAGGTGCGACGGGGTGACGGCACCGTGCTCGTGCCCCCCAGCGACATCTCGATGTCCAACGACCTGACCTACAACGAGAAGGACGCGCTGGCCAAGCAGGACGAATCGGCGGCGCTGCAGCGCGCCATGCAGACCGACATCGTCAACCAGGTGCTGCGGCGCCTGTCGGCCATCACGCCGGCCGACCTGCCCTCGCCGCCCCAGCCGGATGCGGCACCGGCCGTGATCGACCTGGAAGCCGAGCCGGATCGCCGCGTGCCGACGCCCCGGGCCCCAGCCCGCGACAGCGCGCGCTGAGCCGCCGGCTGCCCCGCTGCGCCATGCAACTGCGCCACGACCAGCTCGCCAGCCACCTGCAGAAATGCGGTGGCACGCTCAAGCCCGTCTACACCCTGTACGGCGACGAGCCCCTGCTGGTGCAGGAAGCCGGGGATGCCATCCGCGCCGCGGCCCGGGCCGCTGGCCACACCGAGCGCCAGGTCCACACGGTGACGGGCGCACACTTCGACTGGTCGGGGCTGCTGGGTGCGGCCAGCGAGATGTCGCTGTTCGGCGACCGCCAGTTCATCGAGGTGCGCATTCCCTCGGGCAAGCCCGGCAAGGACGGCTCGCACGCGCTGCAGCAGTACTGCGACACCGCGGCTGGCAACGACGCCGTCGTCACCCTGGTGACGCTGCCCCGGCTGGACAAGACCCAGCAGAGCAGCGCCTGGTTCTCGGCGCTCGATGGCATCGGGGTCACGCTGCGATGCGACCCGATCGAGCGGGCCCAGCTGCCCGTGTGGATCGCGCAGCGACTGGCCGCCCAGGGCCAGCAGGTCGAACCCGGTGAGGCCGGGCAGCGCACGCTGGCCTTTTTCGCCGACCGCGTCGAGGGCAACCTGCTGGCCGCCCACCAGGAGATCGTCAAGCTCGGCCTGCTGCACCCGCCCGGCGTGCTGACCATCGAACAGATCGAAGAGGCCGTGGTCGACGTGGCCCGCTTCAACGTGTTCAAACTCAGCGAGGCCGTGCTGTCCGGCCAGCTGCAGCGCACGCTGCGCATGATCGACGGCCTGCAGGCCGAGGGCGAAGCCGCCGTGCTGGTGCACTGGGCCCTGGCCGAAGACATCCTCGCGCTGTACCGCGCCCGCCAGGCGCTCGACGGGGGCAAGCCACTGCCCATGGTGCTGCGCGAGCAGCGCGTGTGGGGCCCGCGCGAGCGCCTGTTCGAACGCATCCTGCCCAAAGCCCGTCTGGGCACGCTGGCCCGCCTGGTGGCCAACGCCAGCATCGTCGACGGCATCGTCAAAGGCCTGCGGCACCCGCAGTGGCCGGAAGACCCGTGGGACGCCCTGCGCCGTCTGGCTCAGCAGCTGAGCAAGGTGGTGGCCACGCCCGCGCGGGTCTGAGCCACGCGCCCCGACGCCCCCCTCAAGCCCGGGGTGTCGGACAAGGAAACCCCTCAGAGGCCCGGGGGAACCGGCTGGCTACAGTGGATCGCACCGCGTCAAACGCGGAACCGACAGACCGCGATCCAGGATGTACCGCCGTGAGCCATGCCGACGACCTTCAGGCCTTGAACCGCTCCGAACACCTTTACTGGGCGTGCGAGGGCTACCTGGGCTCCATCCACCAGCCCTATGTGCTGCGCTTCCAGGGCCCGCTGGAGGCCGCCACGGTGCGCCAGGCGCTGCGGGAGCTGACCAGCGCCTGCCCCCGTCTGCGCGGCGTGGTCGAGCCCACGCGGTTCAGCCACGCGCTGCGCATCCTGCCTGACGACGCCCACATCGACGCCCTGCTCGACGATGCCTTCCAGGTGCAGGGCGACGTGGACCCGACCTCGCGCACGGCCCTGCAGGCCTGGCACACCCGGCTGCTGAACGACCCGATGCCCATGGAGCGCGGGCTGCCCTGGCGCGCCCGGCTGCTGCCCCACCCCACGCAGCCGGTACTGGCGTTTTCGGCACACCACATCATCGGAGACGGCCGCTCGATGGTGCAGTTCATCGCGGCCCTGGTCGCCCGGCTCAACGGCCAGCCCATTGCCGCCATGCCGCTGCAGAGCGCGTCGATGGCGCCGGCCGTGCGGCCCAAGGCCTGGTGGCACTGGCCCGGCAGCATCGCGCGGTTCATCAAACAGGCCCGCGCCGACGCCCGCGAGCGGGCCGGCACACGCGTGCTGACGCTGGCGCGCCGGTCCTCGCCACGCTTCACCACGAGCACCGTGCACCACCACGCCCTGAGCGTGCCGGCCGATGCCCTCAAGGCGCTGGCCAAGGCCCAGGGCACCACCGTCAACACGCTGCTGCTGGCCCTGGTGGCCGAGGTCTTTCTGGAAGACGCCGCGGGCGACCCCAAGGCCCGGGCCGCCATCCGCCTGTCGATCGACCTGCGTCGCCACTTCCCGGCCGGGCAGGCCCCCGAGATCGGCAACCATGTCCATTCCTTCGTCGTGCATGGGCGGCCTCAACCCGACCTGACCGCACAGATCGCCGACCTCGACACCCAGGTCAGGCAGCAGCTGGCCCGCTACGAGCGCCGCGACCACGCCCTGCCGCTGACCGTGTACGAGTGGCTGCCGCTGATGGGTCGACGCCTCTACAGCCACCTCATCGTGCAGGCCAAGCGGCGCCAGCGCTTTGCCCCGGTCAGCTGCCACCTGACCAACCTCGGGCCAGCGGAATTCATCAATCCGAAGGACGCGACCCTGCGCGTCACCGAGTTCTGGCCCGCCACCGTCAGCACCGCCCTGCTCATCGGCACGCTCAGCCTGCAAGGCCGTCAGCTGCTCACCGTGATCCACCAGAACGACGAGGTCGATCCGGCGGACGTGCGCCGCTTCCTGGGGCGGCTCGACGAGAAGCTGCAGCAGACGGTGCCAGAACGCGCCGCGGCGTGAGGTTTGGCACGAACAGAGCCGGATTGCCGGCCTTGTTGCGCGGCTTGCGGACTTCAGCGATGCGGGAGGATGACCGATAACACCAAAGACCCTCCTCGTGACCCTCTCCGCACGGACCATGCCCACCCGCAACGCCTGCCCCCCTCTGCCCCCCGGCTCGGTTCGACGCAGCGCCCCCGCGGGTGCGGCCGGCACGGCGTCTCCGGAAGCCGGCTCCAGCGGCCATTGGCTGGATCAGGCCATGGCGGTCTGGGTGCGCCACGAGACCCATCGCCCCACGCCCCCACCGGGTCGCCGCGGAGGCAGCCGCACGTCCTGAACGTCGCCGGCCCCGCCCCCGCATGCGCTCCCTCCTCACCCACAGCCTGCAGGCCCGCATCGTCGCGGTCTTCCTGGGCCTGCTCATCATCATCCAGGGCGGCGCGTGGTGGTTCATCCAGCGCCACATCGAGGGCAACGCCCGCACCCAGATCCTGACGGAGTTGCAGACCGGCGAGCGCGTGCTGCGACGCCTGCTCCGGCAGAACAACGACAACCTCAGCCAGGCCACCCGTGTCCTGGCTGCCGACTATGGCTTCCGCGCCGCGATTGCCAGCGGCGATGCCGAAACGGTGCAGTCCGCGCTCGACAACAGTGCGGAGCGCGTCGAGGCCGCGATGGCGGCCTACACCGATGCCGACTTCCGGCTGGTGGCCGCGACCGACCCGCGCGGTGCCCGCTTCGTGCAGGCCATGGCCCGGTACGCCGCGCGGGGGCTGGAGGGCCGCACCGATGCCCACCTGTTCGAGGTCATCGACGGTCAGCCCTACCAGATCGTTGCCGTGCCCGTGCGCGCGCCGGCCGTGATCGGCTGGGTGGGGATGGCATTCGCCGTCGGCGACACCCTGCTGCAGGACCTGCGCAGCCTCTCGGGGTTGGATGCGGCGCTCATGCTGGCCCAGCCCGGCACACGCTGGCACACCATGCTGTCCACGCGCCCACAGGACGAATGGGCGCAACTGAGCCAGTCCTGGCTGCCAGACCGCCATGACTTCGACGCGCAGGCCGCCGAGCGTCACCATGCGGTCTTCCTGGACGGCAAGGAGCTGGACACCCGCGCCGTGGCCCTGCCCGGCGGCGACGACACCACCACGGTGACGGCGCTGTTGATGCGCTCCGTCGACGACGCACTGTCGCCGTACCGCGACCTGCAGCACACGCTGCTGATCCTCTCCCTGATCGGCGTGGTGGCCTTCGCTCTCGGCAGCGCCATCACGGCGCGCTACATCACCACGCCGCTGCGCATGCTGTCGCGCTCGGCCCGCCGGCTTGAGGAGGGCGACTACGACGCCACCGTGCCCCAGCCCAGCCGGGACGAGATCGGCGAGCTGGCCCAGTCGTTCGAGACCATGCGGGTGGCCTTGCAGACCCGGGCGCGCGAAGTCCGGCGCCTGGCCTACCAGGACCCGCTGACCGACCTGCCCAACCGGGAGCAGTTCCGGCTGGATCTGCGGGCAACCCTCAGCGCACGCGCGGGCCGCGCCGTGCCCTGCGCCGTCCTGATGCTGGACCTGGACCGCTTCAAGCACGTCAACGACGTGCTGGGGCACCGCTTCGGCGACCGCCTGCTGCGCGCGGTGGCCGAGCGCCTGCAGCAGGCCGTGCCCGAAGCCGACGGCCGGGTGCTGGCCCGCCTGGGCGGTGACGAGTTCGCCCTCCTGCTGCCCCACGCCGGTGCCACCGAGGCGCATGCGGCGGCCCAGGCCATCTTGCGCGCCCTCGAGCAACCCGTGGCCCTGGACGACCACCGGGTCGACCTGGGCGCCGGCATCGGTCTGGTGGTCGCGCCCGAGCACGGCGAGGACGCCGACGTGCTGCTGGCCCGCGCCGAGGTGGCCATGTACGCGGCCAAGCAACGACAGGAAGGCGTGGTCGCTTACCACGCCGGTCTGGACTCCGGCAGCGAGGCCTCGCTCACCCTGCTGGGCGAACTGCGCCACGCCGTCGACCACGGCCAGCTGCGTCTGTTCCTGCAGCCCAAGATCGACCTGCGCACCGGCCAGGTCGTGGGCGCCGAAGCCCTGATGCGCTGGGAGCACCCCGAGCGCGGCATGGTGCCCCCGATGCGCTTCATCCCGTTTGCCGAGCAGACCGGCTTCATCCGCGTGCTCAGCATGTGGGTGCTGGCCGAGGTCGCGCGTTTCAGCCAGACCCTGTCCGAGCACGGACACACGCTGAAGCTGGCGGTCAACCTCTCCACCCGCGACATGATGGACCAGGACCTGCCGGCCAAGGTCGAGACCCTGTTGCAGCGCCACGCCACCGACCCTTCGCGGCTGGTGCTCGAGATCACCGAAAGCGCGATCATGGACGATCCGCAGCGCGCCCTGGGCACGCTCGAGCGCCTGCACCAGATGGGCCTGAAGCTGTCGATCGACGACTTCGGAACGGGCTACTCGTCGCTGGCCTACCTCAAGCGCCTGCCGGTCGACGAACTCAAGATCGACAAGTCCTTCGTCATGAACATGGAAAACGACGTGCAGGACGCCAAGATCGTGCGCTCGACCATCGACCTGGCCCACAACCTCGGCCTCAGCGTGGTGGCCGAAGGCCTGGAAAGCGCCCAATCCTGGAAGATCCTGGCGGGCCTGGCCTGCGACGAGGCCCAGGGCTACTTCATTGCCAAGCCCATGCCAGCCCACGATTTCCTGACCTGGCTGGCGCACTGGACACCGCCGGACACCCGGCACGAGCCGCTGCAGACGGAGTTCGCCGCCATGCTGTGAGCGGCGGGCGGCACGCCCTGTGCCGATCAGCCCAGCTGGTGTGCCAGGGCCACATAGGCCCGGACCTGGTCCTCCGGCACACCGAGGGCCGGCTGCGCCGGGACCTCGCCGCGGGCCTGCCATGCCGCTGCACGTTCAGCCTGCACCGCCAGCAGGCGTTGTGCATCCCCCACGCGCGGCAGCACCGGGCCGGCAAACAACACCCGGCCCTGCCAGGCCACCATGAGCGTCGGAAAGGTCTCGACGTCGATGTCACCGACCAGCTCGGCCTCGTCCTCGATGTCGATCCAGCGGTAGCGGTGTCCGGGCGCGCCCTGCTGCAGCTCGGCAAACGCGGCCTCGTACTCGCGGCAGGTGCCACACCACGCGGCGCACAGGCAGACGACATCCAGGACAGGCAAGGCAGACATGGCCCGATTTTGAGCGCAAAACGCGCGCTCGGAACGCGGAGTCGCACCGCGGCCGTTCACGCTTGCTTACCGATCCACCTGTTGCATCTCCGGGGTGCAACGCTATGCTTTGCTGACACCAACACAAGGATGTCCCCATGAACCGCAAGATGAAACTCGTTGCCTGGGTGGTCGCTGCCGCCCTGAGTCACACCGCCGGCCTTCAAGCCGCGCACGCGGGCATGATCGCCACCGACGCCGTGGCCGGCCACGTCACGCAGACCGAGGCCAGCGAACGCCGCGCCCAGGTGCTGGCGACGCTGGAACGCGCCGATGTGGCCGAGGCCCTGGCCGCCAAGGGCGTGAACCTGGATGACGCCCGGGCCCGTGTCGCCGCCCTGACGGACACCGAGGTCGCCCACCTGGCCGACACGCTGGAACACGCCCCCGCCGGCGCCAGCGACGTGCTGGGCACCATCGTGTTCATCTTCCTGCTCCTGCTGTTGACCGACATCCTCGGCTTCACCAAGGTGTTCCCGTTCACCCGCTCGATCCGCTGAACCCGCATCGCCGTGCCCTGCTGATGGCAGGGCTGGCCGGCGCGCGGCCGGTGCTGCCCGGTTGCGCCGCGCTGGCCGGACCGGATGCCCCTCAGGCTCAGGCCTTGCGCGCACAGCCGCCGGCCGACCTGCCGGCGCGGGTGAACCTCACCGACACGCCCTTTCACCCGCAGACCGCCCTGCAATGCGGCCCGGCTGTGCTCGCCACGCTGCTGGGTGCTGCGGGCCGCCCGGTCGCGCCCGAGGCCCTCAGCCCTGCCGTCTTTGTGCCGGAACGCGGCGGCAGCCTGCAGCTTGAGATGCTGGCCGCCGGCCGCAGGCACGACGTCGTGCCCACCGTGCTGCCGCCACGGCTGGTGGCCGTGCTGCGCGAGGTGGCGGCCGGCCACCCCGTGGGCGTGCTGCTGAACCTGAGCCTGCCCATCATGCCGATGTGGCACTACGCCGTGGTGGTGGGCTACGACCTGCCGGGCGGCGAGGTGCTGCTGCGCTCGGGCGAGACCCGCGAGGCGCGCATGACCCTGACCACCTTCGAGCACACCTGGGCCCGCTCACGCCACTGGGCCTTCGTGGCCCTGCCGCCCGACACCCTGCCGGCCACCACCGAGGTGGCCGCCACGCGCGATGCGCTGCTGGGTTTCAGCCGGTTGGCGCCCCCCGCGCGGGCCACCCTGGCCTGGCAGACGGCGTCCGCCCGCTGGCCGGACGACACGGTGATCGGCATGGGCCTGGGCAACAGCCTGGTGGCACAGGGCGACCTGGCCGCTGCCGAAGCGGCCTTCGCGCAGCTGGCCGCGCGCACCGACAGTGCGGCCGCCTGGAACAACCTGGCCGGCGTGCGCCTGCAACGCGGCAACCCGACGGGCGCGCGCGAGGCCGCCCGCCAGGCCGTGCGGCGCGCCACCGAGGCCGAGCCCGTCTGGCTCGACG
>JAJUHM010000106.1 GCA_029279925.1 Aquabacterium olei | reverse complement strand
TGTGGGTCATCAGGATGATCAACTGCCGCGCCCCGTGCACCAGGTCCATCGCCCCACCGGGGCCCTTGACCATCTTGCCCGGGATCATCCAGTTGGCCAGATCGCCCTTGTCGGACACCTGCATGGCGCCCAGGATGGACAGGTTGATCTTGCCGCCGCGGATCATGGCAAAGCTCTCGTGGCTGCCGAAGATGGAACTGCCGGGCAGCGTCGTGACGGTCTGCTTGCCGGCGTTGATCAGGTCGGCATCGACCTCGCTCTCATCCGGGAAAGGGCCGATGCCCAGCATGCCGTTTTCGCTTTGCAGCCACACGTCGATGCCAGGCGCCACGTGGTTGGCCACCAGCGTCGGCAGGCCGATGCCCAGGTTCACGTAGAAGCCGTCCTGCAGTTCCTTGGCCGCGCGGGCGGCCATTTCGTCATGGGTCCAGGGCATGGCTCAGGCTCCCTTCGGGTTCTGTTGGGTGGTGCGCTTCTCGATGCGCTTTTCGGGCGTGGCATTCAGCACGATGCGGTGCACATAAATGCCAGGCAGGTGGATGGCATCCGGATCGAAGGTGCCGGTCTCGACGATCTCTTCCACTTCGACCACGGTGAGCTTGCCGGCCATGGCAGCAGCCGGGTTGAAGTTGCGTGCGGTGCGACGGAAGATCAGGTTGCCGCTCTTGTCGGCCTTCCACGCCTTGACCAGCGCCACATCGGGCACCAAGGCGCGTTCCATCACATAGGTCTCACCGTCGAACTCGCGGGTTTCCTTGCCCTCGGCCACGATGGTGCCCACGCCCGTCTTGGTGAAGAAGGCCGGGATGCCGGCGCCACCGGCGCGCAGCTTCTCGGCCAGCGTACCTTGCGGGGTGAACTCCAACTCGAGTTCGCCGGCCAGGTATTGCCGCTCGAACTCCTTGTTCTCGCCCACGTAGCTGGAGATCATCTTCTTGATCTGCCGCGTGTTGAGCAGCTTGCCCAGACCGAACCCGTCGACCCCGGCGTTGTTCGAGATCACGGTCAGGTCCTTCACACCGGACGCCTGCAGGGCGTCGATCAGCGCTTCAGGGATGCCGCACAGGCCGAAGCCACCGACGGCCAGCAACTGACCATCTTTCACAATCCCAGCCAGCGCACTGGCGGCGTCGGGATAGACCTTGTTCATCCACACACTCCTTGGCAAAGGGGGTTGTCCGCTGCGGTGCAGCATGGAAAGCGTACACCGGATGACGGCTTGAAATCCACTGCCCACGCCATAAAAAAGGCGCTCCGTTTCGCAACGGGGCGCCTGACAGGAAGGGGTGCAGAGCCGGTGTGGCGCCGTGCAGACGGCCGCGCGTTGCCCCGCTTTACGCCACTGGCGGAATGACTTAACGCGGCGGCAGGGCTGGCGGTGGCTCGTTACCGGGCAAGGCAGGCGCCTGCCCCTCCAGCGCCCGGATGGGAGCCGGCAAGGGCAGCGGCCGACCGTCCTTCATGCTCACCCACACCAGCGTGGCACCACCCGCCGCATACGGGGCCCCTGGCTCGTCTTCGCGCTCGATCGTCACATAGGTGTCGATGCTGGTGCGCCCCGGCGACCCGACGTACAGCTTCACCACCACGTCGCCCGGGTAGACCAGCGGGCGATAGAAGTTGCAGAAGGTGTTGGCGATCACCGGGCCTTCGGTGTCGGATTGAACGGTGCCGCTGATGGCCTGGATCCAGGACACCCGGGCCTGCTCCATGTACCGGAAGTACACGGTGTTGTTGACATGCCCCAGCACGTCCATGTCCCCCCACAGGATGGGCAGACGCACTTCGTGGACAAGGATTTTGTGTTCTGGAATATCAAGGCGCATGGCTGATCACGGAATGCGGCCCGAGGGCCGAGGTGCCATGGAGGTGCGGACGGCCCGGTCACCTTTCAAGGGGTGCCGAGCGACCGGGCGTCAGGCTGCGGCCATCCCGTCGTCTGCAGAGATGACGGCGCCGTTGATGAAATCGCTTTCCGCTGCGCACAGCATCACCAGCAACGCGTCGAGATCACGCGGCTGCCCCACGCGCTTGCGGGGCAGCATGTTGATCAGCTTCTGGCCCGACTCGGTCTGCCAGTGATGGTGGTTGATCTCGGTGTCGATGTAGCCCGGACAGATGGCGTTGGTGGTGATGCCGAACCGGCCCCACTCGGCGGCCATCACCTTGGTCATGTGGATCACGGCGGCCTTGCTCATGCAGTACACGCCGATTTGCGGCGGCCTTGCTCATGCAGTACACGCCGATTTGCGGCAGCGTACGCAGGCCCGCGGCCGAAGCGATGTTGACGATGCGCCCGCCGGTGTAGGTGCCTGGCGCAGACCCCTTGGCCCTCGCCAGCATGCGCTTGGCGACTTCCTGAGCCACGAAGAAGGCGCCGCGGGTGTTGGTGTCGAAGACGTAGTCATAGCTGTCTTCGGTCACGTCGACCAGGCGTTCTGTCGTGCTGACCCCGGAGTTGTTGATCAGGATGTCGATGGGGCCGACTTCGGTCTCTGCGTGCGCCACCGCCGAGCGGATGCTCGACACGTCGGTCACGTCCAACCCGACAACGTGGGCATCGCCGCCATACGACTCGATCTCGGAGCGCAGCGTCTTGAGCCGTTCGACGCGCCGGCCGGCCAGCACCACGGCTGCGCCGGCTTTGGACAGGGTGTAAGCGAACTGGGTGCCCAGGCCGCTGGATGCGCCGGTGATCAGGGCCACACGGCCGGACAGGTCAAGGGTGTAACTCATGTAGGGCTCCTCGGTGCGGCGCCATGCGCACGGCCGGTTTGATGAACACAGACCTTAGCACGCACCGCCCCGGCGACGCGCCCCAGGCCGGGCCGCGTTGCATCCCCCACAGCAAGGCCTGAAATAAATCGAACGATCGTGCTTTTTCTGAGAGAATACGCGGCGACCGCATGGCGCCGTCCCCCTGTCGAGGAGTGTCACTAGAATCGCGGTCTGCCCCGAGTCCCCTTACAGACGTCCCACAGAAGGAACAACGATGACGCCCCAGGAAATCCTTGAGCAGTTCGGCCCGCGCGAGTCGATGGAATACGACGTCGTGATCGTCGGAGCCGGCCCGGCTGGTCTGTCGACGGCGATCAAGCTCAAGCAACTGGCCGAGAAGGCCGGCAAGGAGATCTCCGTCGTCGTGCTGGAGAAGGGCTCCGAGCCGGGCGCGCACATCCTGTCGGGTGCCGTGATGGACCCGATCTCGATGAACGAACTGTTCCCGAACTGGAAGGAGCTGGGCGCGCCGCTGAACCAGCCGGTCACGGCCGACGAGGTGCTGGTGCTGAGCGAAACCGGCGCCACCGCCACCCCGCAGGCGCTGATCCCCAACAACTTCCACAATCACGGCAACTACGTCATCAGCCTGGGCAACGTGGTGCGCTGGCTGGGCCAGCAGGCCGAGGCCCTGGGCGTGGAAATCTTCCCCGGCTTCGCTGCTGCGGAAGTGCTCTACAACGACGACGGCTCGGTCAAGGGCATCGCCACCGGCAACCTCGGCATCGACAAGTCGGGCGAGCCCACGGGCGACTTCCAGCTGGGCATGGAACTGCACGGCAAGTACACCATCTTTGCCGAAGGCGCGCGCGGCCACCTGGGCAAGCAGCTGATCGCCAAGTACAAGCTCGACGAAGGCAAGGACCCGCAGAGCTACGCCATCGGCATCAAGGAGCTGTGGGAGATCGACCCGGCCAAGGCCAAGCCCGGCCTGGTGGTGCACACCGCCGGCTGGCCGATGGACACCCAGACCTATGGTGGCGGCTTCCTGTACCACCTGGAAGACAACAAGGTCACGCTGGGCTTCGTGACGGGCCTGGACTACCAGAACCCCTGGCTGAGCCCGTTCGAGGAAATGCAGCGCTGGAAGACCCACCCCAGCATCAAGCAGTACCTGGAAGGCGGCAAGCGCCTGAGCTACGGCGCCCGCGCCATCACGGCTGGCGGCATCCTGTCGCTGCCCAAGTTCGTGTTCCCGGGCGGCGCGCTGGTCGGCTGCGACGCCGGCTTCCTGAACGCCGCACGCATCAAGGGCTCGCACGCCGCCATGAAGACCGGCATGCTGTGCGCCGAAGCCATCTTCGATGCGCTGAACGCCGGCCGCCAGCACGATGAGTTGAGCGCCTACCCGGCCTCGTTCGAAACCAGTTGGCTCAAGGAAGAGCTCGACAGCTCGAAGAACTTCAAGCAGTGGTTCAAGAAGGGCATGTACGTGGGCATGCTGATGACCGGCATCGAGCAGTGGCTGCTGCCCAAGCTGGGCATCAAGGTCGCACCGTGGACCATCCACCGCACCGAGGCGGACCACACCCGCCTGAAGCCGGCGGCCGAGTGCGCCAAGATCGACTACCCGAAGCCGGACGGCAAGATCACGTTCGACCGCCTGAGCTCGGTGTTCGTCTCGAACACAAACCACAACGAGCACCAGCCGGCGCACCTGACGCTGAAGAACGCGGCGGTGCCGGTGCAGACCAACCTGGCGAAGTACGCGGGCCCCGAGCAGCGCTACTGCCCGGCGGGCGTGTACGAGTTCGTGAAGAACGACGACAACACCGACCGCCTGCAGATCAACGCGCAGAACTGCGTGCACTGCAAGACCTGCGACATCAAGGATCCGACGCAGAACATCGTGTGGATCACGCCGGAAGGTGGTGGCGGCCCGAACTACGCCGGCATGTAAGCGGCGCTGGCCGACCTCCAGGACCAACCGGTCGGTCTCATCAAAGGGAGCCCTTGTGGCTCCTTTTTTGTTTGCTACGCTCGACACCGATGCAGGACGATCTCTTTGGCGCACCCCAGGCGACCGAGCCCGCCGCCACAGTGGCCGGGCCCGCGAGAATGCCCGCGCCCCGAGGCAAGGCCCAGCCCGTTCGGCTGGCCGACGTGCCCCACGCGATGCGGGCACTGGCACATCGGCTTCCGCGGCTGGTGCACCTGGGCACCTCGTCATGGACCTACCCGGGTTGGACCGGGCACATCTGGGCCACGGACCTCAGCGAACGGGTGCTGTCACGGCACGGGCTGACCGCCTACAGCCAGCACCCTCTGATGCGCACGGTGAGCGTCGACCGCAACCTGTACATGGCGCTGACGGCTTCGCAGTTTGCCGAGTACGCCGCGCAGGTGCCGGATGACTTTCGCTTCATCGTCAAGGCACCCGCCTCGGTCAGTGACGCGCTGATACGGGATGAGCACGGGCGGGGGCGGGGGCACAACCCGCTCTTCCTCGACCCCGCTCTCGCAGAGCGCGAGTTCATCCGGCCGGCGCTGGAGGGCCTGCGACACAAGATCGGCGCCCTGGTGTTCCAGTTGAGCCCGCTGCCGCCGGAGTGGGTGCGGCAGCCACAAAAGTTGTATGACCATCTTGCTCGCCTGTTGGCCACCCTGCCCTCGTTGATGCCCACCGCCCCGCACGCCGTGATGGCAGTGGAACTGAGGGACGCCAGCCTGGTGACGCGCGGACTCGCCGACGTGCTGAAGGCTGCAGGGGCGACCTACTGCCTGGGACTGCATGCACGCATGCCCACCATCGAGGAGCAATTGCCGCTGCTGCGGGCGCTGTGGCCCGCTCCTCTCGTGTGCCGGTGGAATCTGCACCGTCGTCATGGGGCGTACGGCTACGAGGCAGCGCGGGATCTGTATGCGCCTTTCGACCACATCCAGGATGCCGACGTGGACACACGGGACACGCTGGCACGCGTGATCCGCGCCACGACAGGCGCCGGCTTGCCTGCCTACGTCTCGATCAGCAACAAGGCCGAGGGCTGTGCACCGCTGTCGGTCGTGGCGCTCGCCGAAGCCCTGTGCGGGCCGCAGCCCGTGGAAAGCGGGGGGAACGATGGCCGAGCTTGAACCCCTGCCATGGCGCCTGCACAGCGACGGCAGCGCAGTGCCGAATCCAGGACGCATGGGGATCGGGGCGATATTGGTGTCACCCGATGGCACACGTCACACCGTGTCGGAGAAACTGGCCAACGCCGGCTGCAACAACGAGGCAGAGGTCCAGGCGCTCCTGGCCGGGCTGCGGCTTGCGCGCGAACTGGGGGCGCAGGCCATCGCGGTCTACACCGACAGTGACCTGATCGCCAAACAGCTGGGTGCGTGCGCCAACGCGCCCGATCCGGTCAGGCTGCATGCGCCGCTGTTGGACGCTCGCACCCTGCTCACCACGTTCGCATCCCACTCGCTGAGTTGGGTGCCACGACATCGAAATCAGGAAGCGGACAGGCTGGCGCGCGCAGCGCTGGGCATGGCACCCAAGCCTGCGAAGCCCCCGAAGGGGCGGCGCAAGCTCAAACGCTGAGCCTCCAGTCGGGCAGCAGCCCGCTCGTGACAAGCACGGAGATCAGGACGTCTCGGGCGGCTCCGCGGGCAGCTCGACCACGTGCGCCACCGGCAACAAGGGCGCTTCCTCGATCACCTCCAGCCCGTGCAAGGCCTGACGGGCCGCAACGGCCCTGCGAGCGTCGCGCTCAGCCTTGATCTGGGCGCGTCGCTCGGCGAAGAACTGCTTGAGCATGACGCTCGCGGGCTCCGCCAGCACCCCCCCGACAATCGCGGTGTGATGGTTCAACTGGCGGTTGGCGAAGAGGTCCAGCACCGAGCCGGCCACGCCGGTCTTGGGATCCGTGGCCGCGAACACCACCCGCTTGAAGCGCGCATGCATCAACGCCATGGCGCACATGGCACAGGGCTCGAGGGTGACAAAGAGCTCGCACTCGGGCAGGCGATAGTTCTCGAGCAACTGCGCGGCATGCCGCAGGGCCACGATCTCGGCGTGGGCGGTCGGGTCGTGCGTGGTGATCGGTCGGTTGTAGCCGGTGGCCACCACCTGCCCCGCCCGCATGATCACCGCACCGACAGGGACCTCGCCGGCCAGCCAGGCGTTCTGCGCCTGGTCCAGCGCCAGACGCATGGCGAACTCGTCGCTTGATGAAGACAGAGGATCGGTCACGGTGTGTCAGATGTCGAAGCGGGCGCATCGAGCCGCCAGCGCCCTTCTTCAATGTAACGGCTCTGCCCGATGACGCTGCGCAGCAGAAAGAAGGAATCCACGTGCCAGCGAATGGGCTCGATGGGACGGGTTTCGATGGGCCGGCGGCCGTAGAACAGGGTGAGGTGCGGCGTGAAGCGCTTGTGCACCACGCCCGCCGTCAGCCCCGCGCGCAGCAACCGGTCCTGCAGGGTCGCCTGGAAGGCCATCAAGGCCGGCTGAGACTCGGCACCGAGCAGCACCATGGGCAGATTGCCGGGCTTGCCGGCAAAGTGGCCCACGTGGTCGAAGCCGATGTCGAATGGGGACATCGAGAGCCCGTCTGCCACGGCCCGCGCCTCATCCAGCGTGCCCGCAGGAATCTCCCCCGCAAAGTGCCCGACGTGGAACAAGGTGACGTGGAAGCGTGCGGTCCGATCGGACCGGGTCTGCGTCCCTTGGGACCGCGCCAACTCGGCGGCCACTCCTGCTGCCTGGCCTGCTGCGATGGCATCGGGCAGCAGCGCGAAGAACAGGCTGTAAGGCTGCGGGCTGCTCTCGGCAAACCCGTCCAGCGAAAGTTGTCCTGACACGGTGGCGCCCTCCTGACTCCTGCCAAGGGCCCGCATTCTGCCTGCGTTTCGCCTGAAGCCGCCCGCGAGACACCGGAAAGCCCCGCGCCGGCCATTCGCGGAGACCGTGACATGGCCAGAAAGCGCCTCGATGCTTCAGGAGGAAGCTGAACCCGTGCCCGGATTGCCCGTGGTGCTGCTCATCTGCACAACCACCATGCCGAGCAGGATCAGTCCGATGCCGGCCACCCGCCACGCTCCGGCCGGTCTCTGCGGTAGTCGCATCAGCCCCAGATGGTCGATCGCCAGCGACGCCAGCATCTGGCCAGCAATGACACACACGATGAAGCCGGCTGCCCCCAGCTTCGGCGTCAGCATCAATGCCGCGGTGATGTAAGCCACGCCTGCGACACCTCCGAGCCACAGCCACGCCGGGCCTTGGGCCGCCATGCCGAAGGTCGGCGCGGGCACGCGCGCCACCACCAAAAGAACGGCGACAACAACCAGGCTAACGACCAGCGACGACAGAGTGGCCCACAGCGGGTGCCCCAGAGCGCGTCCCAAAGCAGCGTTGCTCGCCGCCTGGAACGGCACGGCAGCGCCGGCAAGCATGGCAATCGCCATGGCGATCAGCCCGACAAGTGATGTTGATCCATGCATACAGAGATCCTCTCGTTCGGTGAACCGATGCTCGGCATGGTCTGCCATTCGAGCAACGAATGGAAATTCGTTCTGTGCACGGATAGCATCCACCGCATGGATAACCTCCGCCGCCTCGACCTCAATCTGTTGCTTGCCCTGCACGCCCTGCTGGCAGAACGCCACGTCACGCGGGCTGCGTTGCGCCTTCACAGGAGCCAGCCCGCTGTCAGCCACGCCCTGGCTCAGCTGCGAGAGGCGTTCAAGGATCCGCTGCTGGTGCGCCAGGGTTCCGGCATGGCCTTGACCCCGCTTGCGCGCGACCTCCTGCAACCGCTGGAAGCCGCACTGGGACAACTCGACGCCTTGCTGCATGAGGGCGCCTTCGATCCCGGACGGGCCACGCGCCGGTTTCAGGTGGCCATGTCGGACTATGCGGCGCACCTGGTGCTGCCATCACTGCTGGGCCAACTGCGCAAGGAGGCGCCCGGCATCGACCTCGCCGTGTGTCAAGCCGGCCGAGACACCGCCATGGCCCAGCTTGCCGATGGCGAGATCGACCTGGCCCTGGGCGTGTTTCCAAACCCGCCCCCCCACATCAAGGTACAGACGCTCTTCGATGAGCACTTTGTGAGCATCGCCGACAGACATTCACTGCCGCCGCGCGGCGGCCTGCCTCTTGCCCAGTGGCTGGCACGGCCTCATGTGCTGGTCGCCACCAGACCAGATGTCGGCAGCGAGATCGATCTTGCACTGGGCGCGCAAGGGCTGCGCCGGCGCGTGGCGGTTGTCCTGCCGCACTGGCGCGCTTCGCTGGACGTGCTCCCTGGCACCGACCTGATCCTGACGGTCGCCAGCCGGACCGTGGATCATGCGCCGCGAGACCGGAGGCTGAGGGCGTTCACGCCCCCGCTCGATCTGCCGCGCTTTGCCTTCCAGCAGGCGTGGCATGCGCGCCGCGATGCCGATGCGGCGCACTGCTGGTTCAGAGGCCTGGTGAAGGCCTGCAGCCAGCCGGGATCACGCGCCACAGGCGTCTAGCGACGCGTCAGCCGCGTGACGCCCTCGCCTGCTCCGTCACTCCCACTCGATGGTGGCAGGCGGCTTGCTCGACACGTCATAGGTGACGCGGTTGATGCCACGCACCTCGTTGATGATGCGGCCCGACACCCTCTTGAGCAGGCTGTAGGGCAGCTCGGCCCAGTCCGCCGTCATGAAGTCGCTGGTTTGCACGGCGCGCAGGGCCACGACGTAGTCATAGGTGCGACCATCGCCCATCACGCCCACGCTCTTGACCGGCAGGAACACGGTGAAAGCCTGCGAGGTCAGGTCGTACCAGCTCTTGCCGCTGAGCGGCTCGATGGTCGAACGCAGCTCTTCGATGAAGATGGCATCGGCGCGACGCAGCAGGTCGGCGTACTCCTTCTTCACCTCGCCCAGGATGCGCACACCCAGGCCTGGTCCGGGGAACGGGTGACGGTAGACCATCTCGTGCGGCAGGCCCAGGGCCACGCCCAGCTCGCGCACTTCGTCCTTGAACAGCTCGCGCAGCGGCTCCAGCAGCTTCAGGCCCAACTGCTCCGGCAGGCCACCCACGTTGTGGTGGCTCTTGATGGTGGTGGCCTTCTTGGTCTTGGTGCCGCCGCTTTCCACCACGTCCGGGTAGATCGTGCCCTGGGCCAGGAAGGTCGCGCCCTTC
>JAJUHM010000105.1 GCA_029279925.1 Aquabacterium olei | reverse complement strand
GATGCCCACCTTGACCGCATCGGCGCCAGCCTCCACCAGGGCCAGGGCGGCGGCGCCGGTGGCGATGTTGCCGCCGATCACATCGACCTGCGGGTAGTTCTGCTTGACCCAGCGCACGCGCTCGATCACGCCGTGGCTGTGGCCGTGGGCGGTGTCGACGATCAGGGCATCGACGCCGGCCTTGACCAGCAGTTCGACGCGCTCTTCCGTGCCCTCGCCCACGCCCACAGCGGCGCCCACGCGCAGCTTGCCGTGGGCATCACGTGCGGCATTGGGGAAGCTGGTCTGCTTGGTGATGTCCTTGACGGTCATCAGGCCCTTGAGCTCGTTGGCGTCGTTGACGACGACCACGCGCTCGAGCTTGTGCTTGTGCATCAGGGCCTTGGCTTCAGCAGCGGTGCCGTCTTCCTTGACCACGATGAGCCGCTCGCGCGGGGCCATGATCTCGCGCACCGGGGCGTCCAGGCGGGTTTCGAAGCGCAGGTCACGGCCCGTGACGATGCCGACGACCTTGCCCTCGTCCACCACCGGGAAGCCGGAGATGCCGTGCTGCTTGCTCAGCTCGATCACATCGCGAACCTTGACGCCCGACGAGATCGTGATCGGATCGCGCAGAACGCCGGATTCATAGCGCTTGACGCGGGAAACTTCCGCGGCCTGCTGCTTGGGCGAGAGGTTCTTGTGGATGATCCCGATGCCGCCTTCCTGGGCGATGGCGATCGCCAGGCGGGCCTCTGTCACCGTGTCCATGGCGGCGGACACCAGCGGCAGATTCAGCTGAATATTGCGGGACAGACGGGTGGCCAGCGACGTGTCGCGGGGCAACACTTGAGAGTACGCGGGCACCAACAACACGTCATCAAACGTGAGGGCTTTACCAAGCAGGCGCATGAACAGGGCTCCAGACGCAAAAGCGGATTATACGCAGACGCGAGGCGGTCCGGAAATCTGCTGTTGGCGGGCCGATTCCACGCAAACCCCGGCCGTGGCGCATGGCCCGGCCGGTAAACTGCCAAAGATGAGCCTGTTCCGCCCGATTTCTTCACGCGTGGTCCTGCCGCTGCTGGCTACGCTGCTTGTGCACAGCCTGCCCGCCACGGCAGCCCCGCAATGGAAGTGGCGCGATGCCAACGGCAGCATCCAGTACAGCGACCGTCCGCCGCCCGCCGGCACGCAGGAGTCGGCCATCCTGGCCAGACCGGCCGTGCCGACCAGCCGGGCTGTGGTTCGCCCGCCCGAGGCCGCCGCACCGACTGCGCCCCCGCCCCCCGCCGCTGCCGTGAAGTCGGCGGAAAACGAACTGGACGCCAAGAAGCGCAAGGCCGAAGAGGAAAAGAAAGCGCTGCAGAAGGCCGAGGAGGAAAAGCAGGCCCGTGTGCGCGCCGAGAACTGCCAGCGCGCCCAGGCTTACATGAAGTCGCTGCAGGACGGCATGCGCATTGCCCGGGTCAATGCCGCCGGCGAACGCGAAATCCTGGACGATGCCGGCCGCGCCGAGGAAACGCGACGCACGCAGGAGGTGATCGCGGCCAACTGTCGTTGACCCCCGGGGCGCCCGAGTGGGCGCCTCAACTGCCCTCGCCCGTGGCCGTCCAATCGGCCGGTCGATGTCGTCCTTTGGGGATCTTCTCGCCCTGGCTCCGGTAGCGCAGGCGGCGTGCGGCTTTCGGGTCCACCTTCAACTGTCGCACCAACTCCACGCGATCTCCATCACGGAGCATCTGACCAGCCCGCTCCTTGCGCCCCCACACGCCGGCGGACCACACCCCCGCGGCCAGCCCCGCGGCATCGAGGCCCTCGATCTGCCCCATCAGGCCGGACGCCTCGACGGCATCACGCAGTGAGGCTCCGTGCGCCAGTTCGATCATGACCCGTTGGACCGTGCGCGGCGCCACGCTCACGACAATTTCAACGCGAATGCGGGAGGCGTCAACGAGGGCCATGGACCTGCTCTGCCCGCTTGACGAAGGCATCGATGAACGTGTTGGCAATGCGGTCGAACACCGGGCTGATTACCAGCTCGAGCGGCCGACTTGCAAAGGCGTATTGCAGCGAGAACTCGACCTTGCAGGCGGTCGCGTCCAGCGGATCGGCGGGCGCCGCGGCCGCCCCCGGCATGGACAGCGGCGTGAACGTCCAGGTGCCCTCCAGCTGAGAGAACGGGCCATCGACCAGCGCCATGCGCACAGTGCGGCCCGGTTCATTGACATTGCGCGTGGTGAAGGCCTGCCGCACGCCCGCAAAGTGAATGTGCAGACGCGCGGTCATGCCGTCGTCGTGTCGTTGCAGGACCTCGGCCTTGTCGCACCAGGGCAGGAATTTGGGGTAGTCTTCGACCGCGGTGACCAGCGCGTACATTTCGCGCGGCGAGTACCACAGCAAGACCGACTTGTGGACGTGCTTCATAGGATCCCGCCATTTTACGAAAACGACTCCCCGTCTCATGTCGATTGCTGAAAACCGCAAAGCCCATTTCAATTACCACATCGAAGAAAAGTACGAAGCTGGCGTCGTGCTGGAGGGCTGGGAAGTCAAGGCCATCCGCGAAGGCCAGGTTCAGATGACCGATGGTTACGTGGTGGTGAAGGACGGCGAGCTCCATCTGATCGGCCTGCGCATCAACGCGCTGCGCTCGGCGTCGACACATGTGCGCCCAGATGCCGACCGCACGAAAAAGCTGTTGATGCACAAGGCGGAGATCCGGCGGCTGATCGGCAAGACCGAGCAGAAGGGCTACACCATCGTGCCGCTCAACCTGCACTGGAAAGGCGGCCGTGTGAAGGCGGACATCGCGCTGGCCAAGGGCAAGGCCGAGCACGACAAGCGCAACACCATCAAAGACCGCGACTGGGAACGCGAAAAGGGCCGACTGATGAGGCAGAAGGTCTCATCCAATCCGAAGGATTGAGAGCGAAGTGACAAGGCCCTTTCACAGAAAGGGCCGCTCACGTGGTTCAGTTCAGCACCGCAAGGGCCTGCGCGATGTCAGCGATCAGGTCGGCCGGGTCTTCCAGCCCGATGGCGAAGCGCACCAGGGTGTCGCCATCCCGGCCGGCCAGAGCCCCGAAGCGCCGCATGCCCTTCAGCGAGTACGGCATGACCAGGCTGATGGGCCCGCCCCACGAATAGCCGATGCGGAACACGCGCAAGGCATCCACGAACGCGTTCACGCGCTCGGGCGTGTGCCGATCGCCGCGGAAGACCACCGACACCAGCCCGCCCGCCGCAGTGGCGACCCGAGTCCACGCCTCGTGCCCGGGTGACCCAGGCAGCGCCGGATGCAAGACACCCTCGAACTCCGGGCGGGCGGCCAGCCAGTGGGCCACATGACGCGTGGCGCGGTCATGGGCTGCATAGCGCAAAGGCAGGCTGTACAGGCCGCGCAGCAGGGCCTCCGCGTCATTGGCCCCCACGCCCAGGCCCAGTCGCATGTGCGTGAGCTTGAGCTGCAGGTGCAGGGCTTCGTCGCGGGTGACGACGGACCCCATGAGCACATCGCCGCCCCCCGACGGGTACTTGGTCAGCGCATGCACGCTGATGTCGACGCCCTCGGTGTCCGCGGACGCTGGCACGCCGAGGCGGAAGGGGTCGAAAGCCAGACCCGCGCCCCAGGTGTTGTCCAACGCCACGATCAGGCGCGGATGTGCCCGCGCCACCTGCAGCAGCGCGGGGAGATTCGGAAATTCGAGCGTGACGGAGCCCGGCGCCTCCAGCCAGAGCAGCCGCGTGCGCTCGGTGATGTGCGCCGCCAGCCCTGCAGGGTCCATGGGGTCGTACACCCGGTGCGTGATGCCCCAGTGGGCCAGTTCCACCCGCGTGAAATCGCGATTGGGCGCATACACGTTGTCGGGGATGAGGACCTCGTCCCCGGCCTTGAGCACCGACTGCCCCACCAGGGTGAGCGCAGACAGCCCGGAAGGCGCGAGCAGGCACTGGCGCCCCCCTTCCAGCGAGGCCAGGCGCTCTTCGAGCGTGAACGTGGTGGGCGTACCGTGCAGGCCGTAGGTGTAGCCACTCTTGTCCTTCCACTCACGCGCCTTCAATGCGGCGGTGCCTGAAAAGAACACGGTCGAAGCCTTGAACACGCCGGGCTGAACGGCGGCAAAACCGCCTGGTGGCTGGTAGGCGTGGTGGATGAGCGTGGTGGCGCGGCCGGCCCCGTGCAGGTCGTGCGGCTTGCTCGCCGTGTCGGACGGGGTGACGGGGACGGCGGCTGGGGGCGTGTCGGACGGGCTCATCTGCGGCATGCTAGCGCAGCGCGCTGGCGCCTGCGCGGATCAGGGGCACAGCCAGGCACGGGTCTCTTCCCAGCTGGGCGGCTCGCACCCCTTGCGCTGGACGTTCAGGGCCGCACACGCCATCGCGTGTCGCAACGCGGCCTCGAGATCGGACGAGGTCAGTTCGCCCAGGGCATCCGCCATCAGCAGATTCTCGGCCGCCAGCCAGGCCAGCAAGCCGGCCTGGAAGCAGTCCCCTGCCCCCACTGTGTCCACGACGTCCACCGCGGCAGGCACCGGCAGTTGCACGCATGCCTGGCGCGTCATCAGCATCGCGCCATCGCCACCCAAGGTGAAGGCCACGAGTTGGGTCATCGGGTTGCTCAGAAGGCGCTGCCCCACGTCAGCCAACGCCGAGGGATCCCATCCCATGGCGGCCACGTCTTCATCGCTCAGCTTGACGATCTGGGCCATGCCAAGGGCCTGCTGCACGGCGTTGCGGTACGCCGACTGGTCTGCCGGGCGATCGCCCACGACCGCCATGCGCAGGTTGGCGTCGACCGACACCACGGCACCGCGCAACTGGGCTGCCAGCAGCACGGTGTGAACCTTGGGCCAATCGCCCGGAACCAGCGCCAGCCCGCCGGTATGGATGAGACGCAGCGCCGCCGGCAAGCGAGCGATGAACTCGTCGGCCGTGCCGTCGCGATCTGCCACATGCTGTCGATGGAAGGTGTAGGCCGGCACACCGCCAGGCCCGAGGGAGACGACCGCCAGCGAGGTCGGCCACGGGCTGCGCGCCGCCTGCCCCAGATCCACCCCGTCAGCGCGAAGGCGGTCGACAAAGCGCGCCCCGAAGGTGTCGGTGGAGAGTGGGTTCAGGTAGCGGATGTGCTGTCCCTGCCGGGCCATCGCCCGAGTGAAGTTGCACACCGAGCCGCCGAGACAGGGCTCGTAGCGGCCGTCGGCATGCTCGATGAGGTCGACGAGGGCTTCGCCCAGGGCAGCAAACATGGGAACTCCGGGATTCAGGACGAGAACGGGAGCGAGTGTGCCGCGCGCTTGCAGGGACGGACACTAGGGTTTCTCATAAATAAAACGGGTTGATTTATTAATGATCCATTCAGATACTTGCTCCCGTTGTTCGGACACGGACGACATGGCAGACGACACAACCCTACCGAGGAACAAACCCATGCCGATCTCGCGCACCCTTGCCGTCACCTTCAGCGCCATTGCGCTGGCCGCCTTGAGCCACGCAGCCTCTGCAGCAGAGCAACCCGTCATCGGGATGATCACCAAGACCGAGACCAACCCCTTCTTCGTGAAGATGAAGGAAGGCGCGACGGCCGCGGCCAAGGCCCAGAACGCCAAGCTGCTGACCGCAGCTGGCAAGCAGGACGGCGACAACGCCGGCCAGGTGACGGCCCTGGAAAACATGATCGCAGCGGGTGCGAAGACCATCCTCATCACCCCGAGCGACGCCAAGGCCATCGTGCCGGCGATCAAGAAGGCGCGTGACAAGGGCGTGATGGTGATCGCGCTGGACAGCCCCACCGACCCGCAAGAGGCCGTCGACGCCCTGTTTGCCACCGACAACTACAAGGCGGGCGTGCTGATCGGCCAGTACGCCAAGGCAGCCCTGGGCGGCAAGCCGGCCAAGATCGCCACGCTGGACCTGTTTCCGGGCCACCCGGTGGGGGCGCAGCGCCACAACGGTTTCCTGAAGGGCTTCGGCCTGGCGGCCAACCCGGCCACCTCGAATGAACTGTCGAAGCCGGCCGAGGTGGTCTGCATGGCCGACTCCTTCGGCGACCAGGCCAAGGGCCAGACCGCCATGGAGAACTGCCTCCAGAAGAACCCGGACATCAACCTCGTCTACACGATCAACGAGCCCGCAGCGGCGGGTGCCTACAAGGCCTTGAAGGCCGCGGGCAAGGAAAAGAACGTGATGATCGTGTCGGTCGATGGTGGCTGCCAGGGTGTCAAGGACGTGGCCGCGGGCAAGATTGCCGCCACCTCACAACAGTACCCGCTGAAGATGGCCTCGATGGGCCTGGAAGCCGGCGTGAAGTACGCGAAGACGGGCGAGAAGGTCAGCGGCTACACCGACACGGGCGTGACCCTGATCGCCGGCAAGCCGGTGGCGGGTGTGGACAGCAAGGACGCCCAGACCGGTCTGAACCTGTGCTGGGGCAAGAAGTAACGCCTCTGCATGACGGGCGGGCCGCAGTCGGTGCGGCCCACCTTCTGACGCCTTCCTGCATCCGGGCCGGGATCCGCCCGGCCCTCCCTTGCACACCATGCTCGCTTCCTCCACCTCACCCAACGGGGTTCCGCTCATGAAAGACTGGTCCCGCCATCTGCCGCCCATGGCCGTGCTCGGCCCCTTGCTCGCGCTGCTGGCGGCCAGCGCCTTCTTCGCCATCCAGGCCGACAACTTCCTGTCGGGCCAGAACTTCTCGCTGATCCTGCAGCAGGTGATGGTCGTGGGCCTGCTCGCCATCGGCCAGACGCTGATCATCCTGACGGCGGGCATCGACCTGTCGTGCGGCATGGTGATGGCGCTCGGCTCCATCGTGATGACCAAGGTGGCCACCGAACTGGGCCTCCACCCGCTGCTGGCCATGGTGCTGGGCATCGGGGCCACCACCGCCTTCGGCCTCGTCAACGGGCTGCTGGTCACCCGCATCAAGCTGCCGCCCTTCATCGTCACGCTGGGCACGATGAACATCGCTTTTGCGATCACGCAGATCTACTCCGGCGCACAGACCGTGACCGATCTGCCCGAGGCCATGACCCTGCTGGGCGACCCGATCATGATCGCCGGCACCCCGGTGGCGGGTGGCGTGCTCCTGATGCTGGGGCTCTATGCGATGGTGTGGTTCGCCCTGAGCAACACGGCGCCCGGACGCCATCTGTACGCCGTGGGCAACAACCGCGAGGCCGCCCGCCTGACCGGCATTTCGACCGAGCGCGTGCTGCTGACGGTCTATGCGCTCGCGGGCATGTTCTACGGCATCGCGGCCCTGCTGTCGGTGGCCCGCACCGGCGTGGGTGACCCGCAGGCCGGCCAGACCGAGAACCTCGACTCCATCACCGCCGTGGTGCTGGGCGGCACCAGCCTGTTCGGTGGCCGCGGCATCATCGTCGGCACCTTGATCGGGGCGCTGATCGTCGGCGTGTTCCGCAACGGCCTGACGCTCATGGGCGTGTCGTCCGTCTACCAGATCCTCATCACCGGCATCCTCGTGATCCTCGCGGTGGCGACCGACCAACTCTCACACAAGCGAGCCTGACATGTCCGCAGTCCTCCAAGCTGAACACGTAGGAGCGTCGATGCACAACGTGGCTTCCCCCTCTCCCCGGTCCATCGTGCTGCAGGCCAAGGGCCTGGTGAAACGCTACGGACAGGTGACCGCGCTGGATGGCGTGGACTTCGAGTTGCGCGCGGGCGAAATCCTGGCCGTCATCGGTGACAACGGCGCGGGCAAGTCCTCGCTGATCAAGGCGCTGTCCGGCGCGCTGGTGCCGGATGAAGGCGAGATCCTGATGAACGGGCAGCCCATCCACATGAAGAGCCCCATCGATGCCCGCCGCCACGGCATCGAGACGGTCTACCAGGACCTGGCGGTGGCGCCCGCGATGACGATTGCCGAGAACCTGTTCCTGGGCCGCGAGCTCTTCAAGCCGGGCGCCTTGAACCAGCTGTTCAGGGTGATCGACAAGAAGCGCATGCTGGCCGAGGCCATCGAGCGCATGAATGACCTGAAGGTGGGCATCCGCTCCATGACGCAGGCCGTCGAGACGCTCTCGGGTGGGCAGCGGCAGTGCGTGGCCGTGGCCCGGGCCGCCGCCTTCGCACGCCATGTGGTGATCATGGACGAGCCGACCGCCGCCCTGGGCGTCAAGGAAGGCAACATGGTGCTGGAGCTGATCCGCCGCGTGCGGGACAAGGGCCTGCCGGTGATCCTGATCAGCCACAACATGCCGCATGTGTTCGAGATTGCCGACCGCATCCACGTTCAGCGCCTGGGCCGACGCGCCGCGATCCTGAACCCCAAGGCCGTGAGCATGTCGGACACCGTCGCCGTGATGACGGGCGCCATGACGGCAGACCAGTTGCCCAGGGAGGCCCTGTGCTGAAAGGCATCGACCCCCTGCTGACGCCGGACCTGCTCAAGGTGCTGGCCGAGATGGGCCACGGCGACGCGATCGTGGTGGCCGATGCCAACTTCACCGCCGCGACACTGGCGCGGTTGCCGGGCGGGGGGGCCAAGCCCCTGATCCACCTGCCAGGCGCTTCCGTGCAGCGGGCGTGCGAGGCCATCCTGTCGCTGCTGCCCCTCGGCACGCCCGAAGAAAAGCCCGTGGCGTTCATGAAGGTGTGCCACACGCCCGACGGCTATCTGAGCGGCCTGCAGCGCGAGGTGATCGGCATGCTGAGCGCCCGGGGGCTGGCCCACCGCGAGGACTGCGACACCATCGAGCGCTTCGCCTTTTATGATGAGGTCCGCCGTGCCCATGCGATCGTGCTGACCAGCGACCGTCAGCCCTACGGCAATGTGCTGTTGAAGAAGGGGGTCATCGGCGAGCCCCTTCGCCCCTGAGCCCGCGCTGCGCCACCGCCTGATGTCCATGACGCCCACCGCCGCCACTCTCGACCCTCACCCGCGCCTGCGCCCGCGTGGCTCCAACCAGGAGGGCGTGCGGCAGTACAACGAGCGCGTGGTGCTGCAGACGATCCGCCTGCACGGCGCCTTGCCCAAGGCTGATCTGGCGCGGCTGACCCACCTCAGCCCGCAGACGGTGTCCATCATCATCGAGCGCCTGCTGGAAGACGACCTCGTCATCAAGCAGGCACCGGTGCGCGGCAAGGTCGGCCAGCCCTCAGTGCCGATCTCGCTGAACCCCGACGGCGCGTTCTCGGTCGGCATCAAGGTCGGGCGCCGCAACATGGACGCCCTGCTGGTCGACTTCACCGGGCGCGTGCGGCAACGGCACACCCTGCCTTATCCGTGGCCCGACCCGGACACGCTGTTCGATGACATTGCCCGGCACGTGACGCAACTGCAGGCCCATCTGCACGACACGCTGGGCGCGGCCAAGGCCGATCGTCTGTTGGGGGTCGGTGTGGCCGCGCCCTTCTCGCTGGGCGGCTGGCAGACCCTCCTCGGCATGCCGGAAGCCAAGGCCCGAACGTGGCAGGCGATCGACATCCCAACGCGCATGCAGGACACCACCCGGCTGCCCGTGCACTTCGTGAAGGACACGTCTGCGGCCTGCGTGGCCGAACTGGTTGCGTGACGCGGCCGAAGCGTGCCCACCTTCCTCTACGTGTTCGTCGACACCTTCATCGGCGGCGGCCTGGTCATCGACAGCCACCTGCGCGGCGGCATCCACGGCAATGCCGGCGCGGTCGGGTCATTGCCCTTGTCGCCCGCGCGAGCCGGGCAGCCGACCACACCGGCTCAGTTGCTGAGCGTGGCCTCGCTCGTCAACCTGGAGCAGGCGTTCGAGGTGGCCGGCCTCGACCCCATGGCGGCCTACGACGAGCGCGCCATGCACAGTCCGTGGCACGAGCACACGGCGGCGTGGGTCGCTCAGACGGCACGCGGCATTGCCATGGCCGTCAACACCACCGCCTGCGTGCTGGACCTGGAGGGCGTCATCGTCGATGG
>JAJUHM010000104.1 GCA_029279925.1 Aquabacterium olei | reverse complement strand
CTGGTGGCCGCGGTGGACCGGCTCAACAAGCTGGATGACCAGGCGCTGGAAACCCCCGTGACGCAGAGCCTCGAGGCCAGTGTGGCGCGCATGCGGGCCGCGCACGAGGAGTTGGTGGCGGTGGCCACGCGCTCGGGGGTGTTGCAGGATGGGCTGACCGACCCGGGCTTCCTGACCGACAGCGCCCTGCAGCGGCAGGCCGTGGTGGGCATGATGGCTGCGCGTCAGGCGGCCGCTACGGCGCAGATGCTGCAGGGCGAGCCAGGCTCTCGTGCGGCGCTGGACGACCCTGTGCTGCAGACTCTGCGGGTGCGGCTCGCCGACCTCAGCAGCCGCCGCGACGCGACCATGACGCAACTCGGCGTGAACCACCCCTCGGTGGCTTCCCTCGAGGCTGCCATCCAGCGCACGCAGCAGGACATCCAGGCCCATCTGGCCCAGCTGAGCCGGACCATGGGGGCCGTCGCCGACATCCAGAAGGGCGCGGGGCAGCAGCGGGAACAGGCCGGTGTGGCGGCCCGGGACCGTCTTTTGGGCTCGCTGGACGATCGGGCTGCGTTCAAGCAGGCCCAGTCGCGCTTTGATGTCGCTGCCGAAGACTACATCGTGATGGCGACCAACATGGCGACGCTGGTGTTCAACCGCGATGCGAGCAAGTCCGACATGGTGATGGTCGAGGCCGCGCCCTTGCCGCACGAGCCATGGTTTCCGCGCGCCGAGGTGGTCTGGCCCACCGCGGTGGGCGCGGGGGGGCTGTTTGCGGTGCTGGCGGCTTTGCTGGCCGACCGCTTTGGACGCCGGGTGGCGTCGGCCGATGACCTGCGCGGACTCGTCGGCGCCGAGCTGGTGGCAGTGCTGCCTGCCGACCACCGCTCGGCTCAGCGCGCCAGGCCGGCCGGGTCGGATGCCACCCGATCGAGCTGGTTGCGCTCGGCCGTCAGGCCGCTGCTGTCTCCAGTGATGCCCTGGCGCAGGTTCCGCAGCGTGTTTCGCAAATAGCGCACACCGCGGTGCCCGCCGTGCGAGTTGGTGTGCACGAACGCTCCGTGGCCGCGGCCTTCGCAGACGTTATCGGCCACCACGGTGCCTCGCATGTCGCCCTCAAAGCCCGAGTTGCCCAGGCAGGCCATGGGGGCGGGCTGCGCATCAGCGGGCAGCAAGGTGATGCGGTTGCCGGTCACCTGCAGCGGGGCCTTGCCGGTGCCGGTCAACAGGATGCCGATGAAGGGCGGATCGCCGGCTTTCTGCTGTCGGATGATGGTGTTGTCGCTGATGTCGATGCGGTCGTAGCCACGCCACTGGTCCGTCGTGATCGCGGCGCCCGGGGCCTGTTCGATGCGGTTGCCGCGGATGGTGAGCTGGCCGCCCCGCACGCGGTTCACGTCCTTGACAATGCCCGCCCCGCGCAGGGTGTTGCCTTCGATGCGTGCATCAGGCGCAGTGGCGATGACCAGCGGCGCGCCTGAGAACGTGTTCTGCCTGACCTCAGGCCCGGTACCGCCCACCTCCAGCGCGGCACCCAGCGTGGGCCGGGCGTCGACGACATTGCCCTGAATGACGGCGCCGATCCCACTGACGATCGACATCGCGTGGTAACCCTCGTCGTGGTCTGCCCGCCAGTTGCCGAAGCGGTTGTCGCGGATGCGCAGGCCAGGCAGGTCGTCGCCTTGTACTTCCAGCGCCATGGCCGTGAAACCTTCACCGGTGTTCTCGGCGATGAGGGTGTCGCCGCAGGACCAGAGGTGGATGCCTTCGCGCACGCGCAGGAAATGGTTGCCGCTGAGCGTGCTGTCACGCAGGCCGTAGGCCATGATGCCGGTGTCGATGATGTCCTCGAAGCGGTTGCCCACCACACGCAGTTGCTCGGCGCGGTCGATCACCAGTACGCCGTGCCGCTGGTTCCAGTGCGCCTTGCCCTGCTGTGGGCCGCCCGTGATGCCCCGCACCCAGTTGTTTTCGATCTGGTGTCCGCGGCCTTTGAGCGCGATGCCACGTCCCCGCAGGATCAGGTTCTGGATGCGGGTGCGGTCGGCCCGGGTGGCGTCGAGCAGCATGCCGGGGCGGGACTCGTCTTCCCATGCGAGCGTCGCGGCGGCTTGCGCGCACAGCTGGGTGCCGGACTTCAGGCGCAGCGTGCGGTCCACCTGGTAATGGCCGCCGAGCATGACCACCGCACCGGCAGGTGCCTGATCGATGGCCTGTTGGATGGCGCGTCCATCCTGGCCCGTCGGCACGATCCGGGTGCCCTCCGGGCAAGGCGAGGGGGCGGCGTGGGCCGGCGTGGGCACGAAGCTCGTCATCCAGGCGACGGCGCAGCAGGCTGCGAAGGCCGGCAGCCCGGACCCCACAGCACGGATGGGTGGTGCCCTCCGGCGCATGTGCCGGGCTCTGCGGTCAGTACCCGTTGAGCACGCTGCCGACGATGTCGATGTCAGACATCCGCAGCGTGGAGACCACGGCCTGCATGTCGGCCACATGGGTCACGTCCTGACGTGCCATCACCAGGGCCGCGCCGCACTTGGCCGCGATGACCGCGCCGTCCATGCCTTGGGACGCCGCCGGCGTGTCGACGATGACGCGGTCGAACTTGGTGAGCAGCTCGCGGATCAGCAGGCCGAAGGCCGGGCGTTCGACCAGCTCCAGCGGGTTCGGTGGCACCGTGCCGACCGGCAGCACGAACAGGTTGGGCAGGGCCTTGACCGACTGGATGACGTTGGACACCGAGCGGCCGGTCAGGATGCTGGACAGCCCCGGCGAGCCCGGCTTGAGGTTGAACACCTCGTGCAGCCGCGGGTTGCGCATGTTGGCGTCGATCAGCAGGGTGCGGCCGGACAGCTGCGAAAAGGCCACGGCCAGGTTGGCGGCGAAATAGGTCTTGCCGTCTCCGCCCCGCGGGCTGACCACGGCCAGGGCGTTCCTCGGTCCGACCCCGCTGTACAGCTTCATGATGAGATGGCTGCGGGTGGTGCGGAAGGACTCGGCCTGGGGCGAGAAGGGCTGCTTGGCCACCACCAGCTCTTCGCTGCAGGCGTCGTCGTGCTCGCCGCTGTACGGGTAGTGGAACTGCTGGGCCAGGGCCCACATCACGTCGTCGGTGTTGGCCAGGCCGAGGGCCACTGCGGCCTCCCCGAAGCGCACCCCGTTTTCGCGCTGGTAGGTCAGGATCTGCTCGATCTGGTCCGGCGACAGGTTGTTCGCCCGGCTGATCAGCTCGCCGATGGTCGGCTCGCCGCCCAGCTGCTGCGTTTCCGGGAAGCGGGAATCGGGCACGCCCAGGTTGGAGGCAGAGAAGTTCTTGTGATGGGTGTCTTGCATGGCTTATCCCAGACTACCGAAGCGCTGCGAGGCACCGGACGAGGCGGGTTTGAGCGCGTTCCCGGGCAGGCGCGCGGACCCATTGAGCCAGGGCAGGCGGCTGGCGCGCGTGCGCGGGCCGGGCAGCGTGCCGATGACAGGCAGTTCGACCAGGGTGGTGATGTCCGTGGCCGAGCGGACCTTGCGGTCCATGAACTCGACCCCCATGGTCAGGCCCAGCGCGATCAGGCCGCCCACGATGGTGGCCAGCACCAGGTTGAGGGCCAGGCGCGGCGAGCTGGGCGACACCGGCGCGGTGGCCTGTCCCAGCACGACGATGTTGGTCTGGCTGTTGCTGCCCTCGAGGCTCATCTGGCTCTGGCGCGCCTGGATGGCGTCGAACACGCGCTGGGCCGCATCGACCTCGCGTTCCAGCACGAGCAGGTCGTTGCGGTCCTGCTTCATCTTGAGCACCTTCTGGCGCTGTTCTTCGTAGGCCGCCTGGATGGCCGCAGCCCGAGAGGAGCTGATTTGGCTGCTGGCGTTGAGGCTGCTGCTGACGCGGCCCACCTCGGCGCGGATCTTTGCGCGCGTGGAGGCGATTGCAGCGCGCAGCTCGACGATCGTCGGGTGCTGTTCGCCGAACCGCTCCAGGGACTGGTCGAGCAGGGCTTCCTGCTTGGCCAGGTCGCCCTTGAGGGTGGCGATGACGGCGTTGCTCATGGCGTCGGGCGAGACGTCGGCGTTGGCCGCTGCCTGGCTGCGCCGGCTCGAGGCATCGGCCACGACACCCCGCAGCGAGGTCAGCTGGGCCGACAGGTCGTTGAGCTTGGCGGTTTCGACGTCCAGACGCTCGTCGGTGACGACGATGCCGCGTTCTTGCTGGGCCGCCGACAGCTTGGCCTGAGCGGATTCCATCTTCTGGCGGGCCAGCCGCGCACGCTCCTCGAAGAAGTCTGAATACTGGCGGGCCGGTGCGGTCTTGAACTGGACGGTGGAGTCGATGTAGGCCCGGGCGTAGGCGTTGGCGAGGGCCGCCGAGAAATTGGGATCGGTGGACTCGTACTCGATCTCGATGACGTTGGACTCCCGCGCGGCAGCGACCTTGAGGTTCTTGCCGACACGCTCGGCCAGCCACGCTTCGAAGTCGCCCTGCGAGCGCGTGGCGCTGGCCCACTCTTCCCGCATGGCGGTGCTCTGGGTTAGGTTCATCGCGCGCACCACCTTGCGGGCCACGTGGCCGCTTTCGATGATGTCGACCTGGGTCGCCAGGTAGGCGGCCGAGGGCATCACGCCGATGGAGGGGGTGCCCGCCACCGGGTCCACCTTCATGTCGACCATGACCACGGACTTGGCCGTGTACTTCTTGGGCCACAGCAGGCTGCCCACCAATGCCAGACCGATGATGGTCAGCAGGGTGGTGAGCGCCAGCACCCACCTGGCGCGCAGGACCCGCAGGAAATCAGCAAAGCTCATGGTCTGGTAATGCAGTGAAGAACAAGGCCCGCCTGCACCCGAGTGGGCACAGGGCGGGCGATCGGCGTGTGCTCAACCACGCCGGGACATCATTTCAGGCCGGACAGGCCCTTGTTCAGGGCGTTGGCGTCCAGGCCACCCGGGGCCGCCGAAGCGGCAGCGTCGGCGACCGGCGGTGCCACTTCGGCCGAGGCCGGCGCGGCCGCTGCGGCGCCGCTGGCCGGCTTCTCGGCAAACTTGCCGATGTACTCGACCTTGGCGGCGGCGCGCAGGTTCTTGACCTCATTCTTGACGAATTCGCGGCGACGCTCGGCGGTCAGGAACTGCTCGATGGCCGGCTTGGCCTGTTCGAAGGTGACCGGCTGCAGCTTGCTGGCGACCACGAGCATGGCCTTGAAGCCGTCCGGTGCGGTCACATACAGGGCTTCGCCGTCGCTGACCTGGGCCAGCTTGTCGACGATGGCCAGGGGCAGGCCTTCGGCCGCCTGGGTGACCTGGTTCGCGGTGAACTTCACGCCACTGTTCTTCAGGACATCGACGAAAGCCTGCTGGCCCTTGGTCTCCTTGAGCTTGTCGATCAGCGGCTTGGCGACATCCGGCGTGACAGGCACGGTGAACTCCTGGATGGCGTAGACCTTGCGCTGCGAGAACAGGGCCGGCTTCTCGTCGAAGTACTTGCGGACGTCTTCAGCGGTCGGAGCGCCCACGGCGGCCGCGGCGGCCTTTTCCAGGTAGGTGCGGGCCAGCACGTTGCGGCGCATGGCGTCCAGCATCTGCACGACCAGCGGAACGCGGTCGAGTTTCTGCTCATCCGCCTTGGCCACGGCGAGTTGCTGGTCGATCAGGCCTTCGAGGACCAGGCGGCTGGCGGCCACGGCCTGCTCGGGCTTGAGGCCCTGCTGGCGTTCGAGGACCTGGTTGATCTGGTGGACGGTGATTTCGGTGCTGTCGACGCGCGCGGCCGCCTGGCTGGCCTTGCCTTCCGGCTTGCTCTTGTCGCCGCAGCCGGCAGCGAGGGATGCCGCCACGACGACGGGCAACAGGGCCATCAGGCGCATCGAGCGGGAACGGGCAAAGGCGGACAGACGGGTTTGCATGGTCGTTCTGAGTGGTATGTCGGTTGGATGGGATGCAGGTGCGGGCACCGGCACCCTTGCGCTGATCGGTCGGCTGTGACGAAGTTCCCCCGACTGCGTCACGCGCCCGCTCAAATGGGGGCCCTCAACAGGGACTTTCATGTCGTATTGCTCAAGAAAGGGCGCCCGAGGCGGGCAAGCAGGGCGCACAGCAGGCCGGCGACCACGCCGCTCAGGTGCACCCAGGGGACCACGGTTATATCCGAGCCTGGCGGCTGAACGAGGCGGTGGGCGAAGGGGTTTTCCATGATGAGCTTGGCCACCACCCCCAGCAGCAGCAAGACCGCGGCCCCTCGGGGAAAACGGGGACGATTGGCCGCCAGGGCGTGCAGGCTGACCACGACCAGCCCCGCATGCAGTACGCCGGACAGGCCGACGTAGGCCGCAATGGGGTCGGGCTGCAGCAGCAGCCCCAACTGGGTCAGGGGCCAGGCCAGCATCCAGGCGAGCGTGGCCCCCCTGGGTGGGGCGGTCAGCCCACCCATGATGGCAAGCAGCAGCAGGGCACCCAGGTTGGCGGCACGGTGGGCATCGCTGCCGTGCAACCAGGCTGAGGTCCACCAGGTGTGGATGGGCTGGGCCAGACCTTGGTCCGGCCGGCAAACCAGGAACTGGGCCCAGGCCGGCCACTCGGATACCGGCAGCGACAGGGGAACCGGGGGCCACCACAAGGCGGGCAAGCCAAGCATGGCGCAGGCGACCAGCCAGCCTCGGCGGCTGGGCCAGGCGGGCCGGGCCGGTGGGGCGTCAGGCACCCGCGGCGGACGCTTGATCGGCCGGGAAGGCGCTCTTCCACAGGGCCAGCACGGCCTGCCGGTGGGGCTCGATGGCCGTCAGGGCCTCGCCCGACAGCCGGGTCGGCGCCTCGTCCAGGCGGGCGCGGTGCTGCAGTCGGCGCAGCTCGCGGTAGGCCTGGCCAGCGGCCTCGCCTTGGCCAGCGGGCAGCAGGCCGACGGCCTCGGCGCGTTGCAGCAGGGCGATGTTGCCGACGTTGTCCAGCAGCGCGGCATGGCGGTGGCTGTGCGCCAGGATCAGGTACTGCACGGCGAACTCCACGTCGATCATGCCGCCGGGGCTGTGCTTGATGTCGAACTGGTCGGGCGGACAGGCGTGGGCGCTGCGCAGCCGCTCGCGCATGGCCTGGACCTCGTCGCGCAGGGCGAGCGGATTGCGCTCGGTGGCCAGCACGCCGCGCCGGGTGGCCTCGAACCGCTCGGCCAGGGCGGGCTCACCCGCGCACCAGCGCGCCCGCGTCAGGGCCTGGTGCTCCCAGGTCCAGGCGGTGTTGCTGCCGCGCTGGCGCTGGTAGTCGTCGTACGAATGGAAGGACGTGACCAGCAGGCCCGAATTGCCGTTGGGGCGCAGCGCGGTGTCGATGTCGAACAACTCGCCGGCCGCGGTGCGCAGCGTCAGCCAGGTGATGAGCTTGCGCGCGAACAGCAGGTAGGCGTCGATCGCGCTGGGTGTGTCGGGGCCGGCGTTCGCATCGGCGTCGTCCAGGCTGTCGTCGTACAGGAAGACGACGTCGAGGTCGGAGCCATAGCCCAGCTCCTTGCCGCCCAGCTTGCCGTAGGCGATGACGGCGAAATGCGGTTCGTGGTTGACGGCCCACGCGCCCTGTTTGCCGGGGCGCTGTTGCAGGTGGCCCCACGCCCACTGGATGGCGGTGGACACGGTGGCATCGGCCAGGGCCGACAGATCGTCGGCGACCTGTTCCACGGTGATGAGGCCTTCGACGTCGCGCACCAGGGTGCGGAAGACTTCGGCATGGTGCGCACGGCGCAGGGTGTCGAGCAGGGCTTCCTCGTCGGCCTGGCCGGCACGTGCCCAGGCGCGGTGGCGCTCGGCCAGCTCCTGCTGATAGGCCGCGGCGTCGAAGCGGCCGTCCATCAGGCGCGGGTCGGCCAGCTCGTCGATCACGCCCGGGTGGCGCAGCAGGTAGCGCATCGGCCATTTGGCCAGGCCCAGCAGGCGCAGCAGGCGGTTCTGCACGTCCGGGCGCTCCGCCAGCAGCGAGAGGTAGCTGTCGCGGCGCAGCAGGGGGTTGAGCCAGTCGATGAAATGCAGCACTGCATCGGCACCCAGGGGGGCGCGCCCGTCGGGGCCTTCATCCAGCGCGGTGCGGGTGGCCCGGCCGATCAGCTTGGCCAGCCGCAGCTTGCCGGCATCGGGCAGCATCGCCACCTTGGCCTGCTGGCCGAAGGACCGCACGCGTTCGGCGATCGGCTCGGGCAGTTTGGCAATGAAGTCGTCGCTGTCCACCGGCAGGGGCGGGCCGCCACAGGACTTGCAGCCTTCGGTCGGGGCCGGGCTGCGGCCATCGTGCAACAGGGCATCGAACTCGGTGGCCACGAACTCGCGCACGCTGCACAGGGCTTCGAGCAGCTGGCAGGTCGCGCCCTGGCAGTCGGTGTCGTCGGCCGGCTTGCAGGGGGCGTCGGTCGGCGGCGCCGGGGTGAGGATCTTGCGGCCGGGCAGCCCCAGGCTGGTGGCGATCCACGCGAGGTCGGCGTCCTGCGTGGGCAGCAGGTGGGTCTGCTGGTCGTCCAGGTACTGGATGCGGTGCTCGACGCGGCGCAGGAACACGTAGGCCTGGGCCAGCCAGTTGGCCGTGGCACGCGGGATGAGGCCGCGCGCGCTGAGCCGTTGCAGCGCCCTGAGCGTGCTGCGGGTGCGGATCTCGGGGAACTGGCCGCCGCGCACGACCTGCAGCAGCTGCACGGTGAACTCGATCTCGCGGATGCCGCCGCGCGAGAGCTTGACGTCGTTGGCGCGCTCCGGGCGACCGGCCGCGCGGCGGTTGGCTTCGTCGCGGATCTTGCGGTGGAGCTGGCGCAGGCCCTCGAAGACGCCGTAGTCGAGGTAGCGGCGGAAGACGAAGGGAATGGTGATGTCCCGCAGGGCCAGGGCGCGGTCATGGCGCTCGCCACCCGGCATGGCGGCGCGGGGCGCCACGATGCGGCTCTTGAGCCAGGCAAAGCGCTCCCATTCACGGCCCTGCACCAGGAAGTACTCTTCCAGCATGGCCAGGCTGACGACCGGCGGGCCGGAGTTGCCGTTGGGGCGCAGGGCGAGGTCCACACGGAACACGAAGCCGTCTTCGGTGGTGTCGCCGATCAGCGTGGACAGGCGGCGCGCCACCTGCGCGAAATACTCGTGCATGCTGATGCGGCCCGTGCCATCGGGGGCGCCGGCAGTCTGGCCGTCCTCCTCGTACACGTAGATGAGGTCGATGTCGGACGAGACGTTCAGCTCGCGGCCGCCCAGCTTGCCCATGCCGACCACCCACATGTCGACGCGGCGACCCTGCGGATCGAGCGGCGCGCCGTGGCGCTGATCGAGCTCGTCCTGCGCGGCCTGCAGCGCGATGTCGAGGGTGACCTCGGCCAGTTCGGTCATGGCCGCGGTGATGTCCGCCATGGCGGCGCCCTGCTCGACGTCCAGCGTCGCCAGCCGCTCCAGCACCAGTTGCCGTGCCACGCGCAACGCGCAGCCCAGCTCCCGTCCGCCGGCGCGCAGGGTGTCGACCAGGGTGCGGATGTCGGCCAGGCGGGGGAGCCCAGGGTGCGCGGCGGCAAAGTCGCGGACCTCGGCCTCGTAGCGGCGACGAATGCGTTGAACGTAACGGCTGTGGGCCGCGGGGGCCGCCGTTGTGACTGCGTCAAAGGGGAATTCGAACATGGAACCAGGGGCGCCGCGGGTGGTCTGTGCTAGGGTATTCGGTTCTCGATCCCGGGTGCTTGAGGCGCCATGGTAGGCCAAGCCCGGTGCGCTGGCTGTAGGGGGATCGACTGAGATCGCTCGCCCATGTCCATGCCCGTCCCGGAGCGCGGCGCCGAAGTGCCCACGCCGTCGTCTTTGTCTGCCCCGGTGGCCCCGCCGCCGGGGCTGGTCCGCCGGGCGGTGCGCGTCGGCCTCGGCGGCATGCGGAGACTGGCGTGGGTGATGCTGGGCGCATGTGCGGTGCTCGTGCTGGCCTGGGCGGCCATCCTGTGGCT
>JAJUHM010000103.1 GCA_029279925.1 Aquabacterium olei | reverse complement strand
GAGCAGAAGGCCACCGACGAGATGGCCGCGCGCCTCACGCGTGGCGGAGCCGGCCTGGGCGGCATGAGCCCCCTGGCCGCCGGTCCGCTGTGATCCGACCCCTCCCATCCGAACGCCGCCGCAGCCGAAAGGACCCCCGCGATGAGCTCTCCGATTGCCAGCAACAAGAACCTTCCCGCCAACGTGGCCGCCCAGTGCGGTGGCCTGCAACTGGGTGACCTGGCCAGCCGCCTGGCGAGCCAGCAGGCGGGTGGGGCAGGCCTGTCGTTCGCACAGTTGATGAGCCAGCATCAGGCTGCAGAGCCGGTCCCCAAGGCGCCGGCCAAGCCCGCGCAGGCCAGCCAGCCGCCCAAGGCGCCCCAGGTGGCCCGCCAGCCTGTGGCCACCAAGGCACCGGTCGCGCGTCCGGAGCAGCCCGTGGCGCCGACCACCGTCCAGCGGCCTGCAGACAAGCCGGCCGCGCGGGCGGACAGCCGTGGCGCCAAGCCGGCCACGCGGGAGGGCGCCCGCGCCGAGTCGGCCGACAAGGCGACCGACGAGCGTGCCAGTTCATCCGCAGACCGCAAGGACGCGACGACGACCGACGCCGGCGTGGTGGCGCGTGAACTGCAGCCGCCCAGCCAGATTCAGCCGGGGGACGCCCAGGGGCTGATGGCCTGGCTCGCCAGCCAGGCTGAAGCCGAGGCCCTGGGCAGCGAGGCGGCCCAACTGCAGGCCGGCGCAGAGCAGGCCGCACAGGCTGACCACGATCCGCGCGGCGCGCAGTCGGGGGCCGACGGCGCCGGTGCCGGTGCGTTCGCGCTGGATGCGGCTTCCTGGCGTCAGGCCAGCGGCACCGTCGCACTGCAGGCCGACACCATGCTGAAGCCCGTCGGCGCTTCCGGCGAGCAGAAGGTGGAGACCGATGCCTTCGCCCACCTGATGGCGGGCGGCCTGAAGGGCGCCGCCCCGCAGGCCGGCCGTGCCGAAGGCACGACCCAGAGCGCCACCCTCGCCACACCGGTCTACAGCCCGGACTTCGCCCAGGCCCTGACCGACCAGGTCAAGGTGTGGGTGGGCCAGGCCAGCGTGAATGGCCCGATGACGGCCGAGCTCCACCTCAACCCGGCCGAGATGGGGCCGATCAACGTGAAGATTTCACTGGATGGGCAGTCGGCTCAGGTGGATTTCGCGGCGGCCGCGTTAGAAACGAGAAAGGCCATTGAAGCCAGCATGTCCCTGTTGTCCAGCGCGCTCGACAGCGTGGGCCTGAGCCTGACCGGAGCCGGTGTGTCGGACCAGACCGCACAGCAGGGCTTTGGGCAGCAGTTTGCTCAGGCCGGCGCTGAACGTGGTGCGCTTGCCACGGGGCGCGGTGACGGGGCCGATGCGGACGCCAGCCTGGACAGCGATGGCGCGATGCGTCCGGTGAGCGCGCCGCGCCCGGGCCGACTGGGCGGACTGGACCTGTACGCCTGATCGGCCTCGGCGCCGACTGAGAATCGAGCGCCTTTCACCGGGCTTATCGCTTTTTCGCGATGCGGCTGGCTTCGGACAATCCCCCCATGACCTGTGCGCTGTCTGAGCGTGCAGATCGTGGACTCCAGGAGAAGAGCGAATGTCAGCTGCCCCTGCTGCGGCCCCGGCCGAGGGCGATGCCCCCAAGAAGGGCTCCAAGAAACTGATCATCATCATTGCCGCCGTGGCCGTGCTGCTGCTGGGCGGCGGTGGTGCTGCGTTCTTCGTGATGAAGAGCAAGGCCGCCGACGCGGAGGCCGCTGCCGCTGAAGACGGTGGCGAGGAAGAGCACGCCAAGCCGGCGAAGGCCGCCAAGAAGCCCGATCGGAGCAAGGACCACGGTGCCCCGCCCACCTTCGTCCCGCTGGATCCCTTCATCGTCAACCTGGCCGACAAGGACGCCGAGCGCTACGCCCAGGTGGGCGTGAGCCTGCAGGTGGACGACCCCAAGGTCGCCGAAGAAATGAAGGCCTACATGCCGGCCATCCGCAACGCCGTCCTGCTCATCCTGTCCCACAAGTCATCGACCCAGTTGCTGACCGCGGAAGGCAAGCAGGAACTGGCCGAAGAGATCCGCCGCGAAGCGGCCCGGGCCATGGGCTACGAGGTCGAGGACCCGGACGAGGACGAAGCCGAGGGCGACGCACCCAAAAAGAAGAAAAAGAAGAAGCGTCGCGTGGAGCTCTACAACCCCATCGTCCAGGTGGCCTACTCGTCGTTCATCATCCAGTGAGCGATCTGCACGGCCTGTTTGCATCACCGGCCCCGGAAGTCGACCGACCATGAACCAGCAGATCCTTTCGCAAGACGAAGTCGATGCGTTGCTGCAGGGCATCACCGGCGAGAGCCAGAAGCTCGAGCAGGAGGAGATGCCCAAGGAGGGCATCCGCGAGTACAACCTGGCGCAGCAGGAGCGCATCGTCCGTGGGCGGATGCCCACGATGGAGATCATCAACGAGCGCTTCGCCCGCAACATCCGCATCGGGCTGTTCAACCTGATCCGCAAGTCGCCCGAGGTGTCGGTGGGCGGCATCAAGGTGCAGAAGTACAGCGCCTTCCTGCGCGACATCGTCGTGCCGACCAACTTCAACATCATGTCGGTCAAGCCGCTGCGCGGCTCCGGCCTGATCGTGTGCGATCCCACGCTGGTGTTCGCCGTGATCGACTCACTGTTCGGTGGCTCGGGCAAGTTCCACACGCGCATCGAAGGGCGCGACTTTTCCGCCACCGAGCAGCGCATCATCCGCCGCCTGGTGGATGTGGTGGCCGAAGAGTACAAAAAGTCGTGGCACGGCATCTACCCGGTCGAGCTGGACTACCAGCGCTCCGAGATGCAGCCCCAGTTCGCCACCGTGGCCACGCCCAGCGAGATCGTGGTGTGCTGCTCGTTCACGCTGGAAATCGGCGACACCAGCGGCACCATCCACGTCTGCATTCCGTACGCCACGCTGGAGCCCATCCGCGACATCCTGTTCTCGTCGATCCAGGGGGACTCGTCCGAGCCCGATCGCCGCTGGGTGACGCTGCTGACGCAGCAGATCCAGTCGGCCGAGGTGTCGCTGGTGGCCGAACTGGCCCACGCTCCCGCCACGGTCGAAACCCTGCTGGCGCTCAAGCCTGGCGACTTCATCGAGCTCGACCTGGAGCAGCTGATTCAGGCCAAGGTCGATGGGGTGCCCGTGTTCGACTGCTACTACGGCACTTCCAACGGCAAATACGCCCTTCGCATTGAAAAGCTACTGACAGCCGGCAACACCAGCTGGCTGGGAGACCGACATGTCTGATCCCGCAGAGTTCCCCCCGAGTGACAGCGCCGCCGAGCAGGACGCGATGGCGGCCGAATGGGAGGCCGCGCTGGCGCAACAGGCCACTTCGGGTGGCGCCTCGGCCGACGACGTCTTCGCCTCGGCTGCCAGTGAAGTGGCCAGCCCGGCCCCGCAGATGACGCCTGCCGCGTTCGCGAGCTTCGCGCCGCAGCAACCCGCCGCCAACCCGGCCGGCAACGACATCAACATGATCCTGGACATCCCTGTCCAGCTGACGGTGGAGTTGGGCCGCACCCGCATCCCCATCAAGAACATCCTGCAACTGGCGCAGGGGTCGGTGGTCGAGCTGGATGCCCTGGCCGGTGAGCCGATGGACGTGCTGGTCAACGGCTTCCTGATCGCGCAGGGTGAGGTCGTGGTGGTCAACGACAAGTTCGGCATCCGCCTGACCGACATCGTGACCCCGTCCGAGCGCATGCGCCGCCTCAGCCGCGGTGGCTGACCCCAACAGAGAAAGAGCAGGGCGATGGCCTCCAGTGGATTGATGGTGTTCTGGTTCGTGTTCGTGGTGGCCTGCATCCCCGTGTGCCTGTGGCTGCTCAAGCGGTCCGGGTATGCACAAGGCGGCCTGCCGGGCCAAGCCGCGCTGATGAAGCCCATCAGCGTGCTCAACCTCGGTCCAGGGCAGCGCCTGGTGGCCGTGGAACTGGGCACCGGCGAAGAACGCACCTGGCTCATCCTGAGCGTCACCGCCCAGCGCATCAGCAAGCTCCATGTCATGCCGCCCCTGGCCGGCTACGAACCCGCGCAGGCCGTGCCCCCCGCGCAGGCGTTCGCCTCTGTCCTCAGCCGCCTCACGCAGGCCGGCAAGGGCGGCAGGTCCTGAGATCCGGGCACCCACTGATGACCATGATCTCCACTGCCATGCGCCGCCATGCACCGCGGCTTGCCGCCGCCCTTGCCTTGAGCACCCTGGGCGGACTCGCCTGGGCCCAGAGCGCCGGCGCGCCGGCCAGCCTGCCGCTGATGGTGGGCCAGGGCCCCTCGGGCAACACCTACTCGGTGCCCATCCAGACGCTGCTGTTCTTCACGGCCCTGAGCTTTTTGCCTGCCGTGCTGCTGATGATGACGGGCTTCACCCGCATCGCCATCGTGCTCAGCCTGATGCGTCAGGCGCTGGGCACCCAGGCTGCGCCGCCCAACCAGGTCATCATCGGCCTGTCGCTGTTCCTGACGATGTTCGTCATGGGGCCCACGCTCGACAAGGTCTACAAGGAGGCCTACGAGCCCTTTGCGGCCAACCAGATCAGCTTCAATGAAGCCCTGGAGCGCGGCCAGGGCCCGATGCGGCAGTTCATGCTCAAGCAGACCCGGCAGTCCGACCTGGGGCTGTTCGTCAAGCTCGCCCGCATTGAGGGCGAGGTCAAGCCCGAGACCGTGCCGTTCCGCGTGCTGGTGCCGGCCTTCGTCACCAGCGAGCTGAAGTCGGCCTTCCAGATCGGCTTTCTGATCTTCATTCCTTTCCTGGTCATCGACATGATCGTGGCCAGTGTGCTGATGAGCCTGGGGATGATGATGCTGTCGCCCGTGCTGGTGGCCTTGCCCTTCAAGCTGATGCTGTTCGTGCTGGCCGATGGCTGGAACCTGTTGCTGGGCTCGCTGGCCGCCAGCTTCGTGCCCTGACATCCGAAAGAGGTCGATCCATGGATCCCCAACAAGTCCTGACCATCAGCCGAGACGGCCTGCTGACCCTGCTTATCATCTGCGGCCCGATCGTGCTGGTCGTGCTGGGCGTGGGCCTGGTGGTGAGCGTCTTCCAGGCCGCCACCCAGATCCACGAACAGACCCTGTCCTTCGTGCCCAAGCTGCTGGCCGCCTTCGCCACGCTGGCCGTGGCTGGCCCCTGGATGCTGAGCACCCTGGTGGATTACATCCAGCAGGTGCTGCAGAACATCCCGAACGTGGTGGGCTGAGGTGGTCAGCTTCAGCGAAGCCCAGGTTCTGGCGTGGATCTCGCCCTGGTTGTGGGCGTTCTTCCGCGTGCTGGGTCTGTTCACGGCGGCGCCCGTGCTGTCCATGCGCGTGATCCCGCGCCGTGTCCGCATCGGGCTGGCGCTGCTCGTCGTGGTCGCGGCCGAGCCCAGCCTGCCGCCCGAACTGAGCCAGTACACGATCAATTCGCCGCACGCGCTGATGCTCATCGTGCAGCAGGTGATGATCGGCCTGACCGTGGGCTTTGCCGCACGGGTGGTGTTCGCCGCCATCGAGTTCGCCGGCGAAGTGGTGGGCCTGCAGATGGGCCTGAGCTTTGCCGCCTTCTTCGACCCCACCAGTGGCGGGCAGCTCAATGCAGTGGCGCGCTTTTACGGCACCGCGGCGGCATGGTTGTTCGTGGTGATGAATGGCCACCTGCTGCTCACGGCGGCCGTGCTGCAGAGTTTTCAGGCCTTTCCGGTGTCACCCGAGCCGCTGGCTTTCCTCAAGGTGGTGCAACCGCAGACCTGGGGCGCCGAGCTGTTCAAGCTGGGGCTGTGGGTTTCTCTGCCAGTCGTGTCCATGCTGATTTTGGTCAACATGGTGATGGGCCTGGTGGCGCGCGTGGCGCCTCAGATGAACATCTTCTCGGTCGGCTTTCCCGTGACACTGGGGGTGGGCCTGACGGGCCTGTGGCTGACGCTGCCGATGATGCAGCAACCTTTCACGATGGCAATCGAGCGGATGCTGGGCTACTTCCAGTGACGGTCACTGGCCGCGGCGACGGGCGGCCACCCACCCGATCGCACCCAGGCCCAGCAGCATCATGGCCGTGGTCGTCGGCTCGGGCACGGCCTCGGTGAAGGCGAACTTGGCGATGTAGCTGGTGCCGGCCGAGCCGGTGGCCAGGCCCGAGATCGTCGCCGTGTACGAGCCGGCATCGAAGGTGCCTGTCAGGTAGAGCGACTTGTTCGGGTCGAAACCGGACATCACCATGCTCATCACGCCGGGCTCGAACCAGCCGACCGTCCGATCCACCTCGGGGAAGAGCCGCCCGATGTACTGCACGCCGGTGTCGTTGTTGCGCAGGACCAGGCTGACGTTGGCGGTGTTCTCGACCTTGTCGAACCCGAACCAGGCGTCCTGCCGCGGGAACAGCCAGATGTAGCCCGGGGAGGTGATGGACAGCAGGAAATCGAAGGTGTCCACGAAGCTGCCCGGCGCCACCTGGTTTTCGAAGCGCGTGTAGGGCGCGTCGGTCGGGGTGGTGACGTCGTACTGCTGGTCTGCCGACGCGGCGGTGGCCAGCGTCAGGGCGCTCAGCAAGGCGAGGGCGGTGCGGGTGAACATGGGACGGCTGCGTTTGTAATAGTTGGTGTCAATTTTCTCACAAGCTGTCTGTGCTGTGTGGGCAACCTGAGCGCATCGGGCTACCTCATCAAGGGGGAAGGGGCGTCCGGACGTCCGTAGAATCGGCGCCCATGTCTGCCAAGCCGTCTCCCAAAGCGTCCACCCAGCCCAGCGCCACCTATGGCGAGGGCTCCATCCGCGTCCTCAAGGGCCTGGAGCCTGTCAAGCAGCGTCCGGGCATGTACACCCGGACCGACAACCCGCTGCACATCATCCAGGAGGTGATCGACAACGCGGCCGACGAGGCCCTGGCCGGCTTCGGCAAGCGCATTGCGGTCACGCTGCACACCGATGGATCGATCAGCGTGGAGGACGATGGTCGGGGCATCCAGTTCGGCATCCACCCCGAGGAAGGTGTGCCGGTGGTCGAGATCGTGTTCACCCGGCTGCACGCGGGGGGCAAGTTCGACAAGGGATCGGGCGGGGCCTACAGCTTCTCGGGCGGCCTGCATGGCGTGGGTGTGAGCGTGACCAACGCGCTGGCCACACGCCTGCAGGTGACGGTGTGCCGCGACAAGCAGGTGGCCACGCTGGCCTTCAGCGGCGGCGACGTGATCGAGCCCGTGGCCGTGCGCCCGGCCGCCAGTGGCGACCGCAAGAACGGCACGACCGTGCGCGTGTGGCCGGACGCGAAGTACTTCGAAAGCGCCGAACTGCCGCGTGGCGAGCTGGTGCACATGCTGCGCAGCAAGGCCGTGCTGATGCCGGGCGTGACCATCACGCTCACCATCGAGAAGGCCGGCAAGGACGCCGAGGTGCAGACCTGGCTCTACAAGGGCGGCCTGCGCGACTACCTGACCCAGACGCTGACAACCGACCCGGTCATCCCGCTGTTCGAGGGCGAGCAGTACGCCAGCGGCAGCGAGACCGAAAATTTCGCCGAAGGCGAGGGTGCGGCCTGGTGCGTGGCCTTCACCGAAGAAGGCGCGCCCATGCGCGAAAGCTACGTCAACCTGATCCCCACGGTGGCCGGGGGCACGCACGAGGCGGGGCTGAAGGACGGCCTGTTCAATGCGGTGAAGGGCTTCATCGAGATGCACTCGCTCATGCCCAAGGGCGTGAAGCTGATGCCCGACGACGTGTTCAGCCGCGCGAGCTTTGTGCTGAGCGCCAAGGTGCTGGACCCGCAGTTCCAGGGGCAGACGAAGGAGCGCCTGAACAGCCGCGATGCGCTGCGTCTGGTCACGACCTATGTGAAGCCGGCGATGGAGCTGTGGCTCAACCAGCATGTGGAATACGGCCGCAAGCTGGCCGAACTGGTGATCAAGCAGGCGCAGGCTCGCCAGAAGGCCGGCCAGAAAGTCGAAAAGAAGAAGAGCTCCGGCGTGGCCGTGCTGCCCGGCAAGCTGACCGACTGCGAAAGCCGCGACATCGCGTTCAACGAGGTGTTCCTGGTCGAGGGCGACTCGGCCGGTGGCAGCGCCAAGATGGGCCGCGACAAGGAGACGCAGGCCATCCTGCCACTGCGCGGCAAGGTGCTCAACGCCTGGGAGGTCGAGCGCGACCGGCTGTTTGCCAACAACGAGATCCACGACATCTCGGTGGCCATCGGCGTCGATCCGCACGGCCCGAACGACGAGGTCGACCTGTCTGGGCTGCGCTACGGCAAGATCTGCATCCTGTCGGACGCGGACGTGGACGGCTCGCACATCCAGGTGCTGCTGCTGACACTGTTCTTCCGCCATTTCCCGCGCCTGATCGAGACTGGCCACATCTACATCGCCCGCCCGCCGCTGTTCCGGGTGGATGCGCCGGCGCGTGGCAAGAAGCCTGCGGCCAAGTTGTATGCGCTGGACGAGGGCGAGCTCAACGCCATCCTCGACAAGCTGCGCAAGGAAGGCTGCCGCGAAGGCGCCTGGAGCATCAGCCGCTTCAAGGGCCTGGGCGAGATGAACGCCGAGCAGCTGTGGGACACCACGCTGAACCCGGACACCCGCCGTCTGTTGCCGGTGGCCTATGGCGAGCCGGGCTTCGGCGACACCGAAGGGGCTTTCAACCGGCTGATGGGCAAGGGCGAGGCCGCCTCGCGCCGTGAGCTCATGGAGCTGCACGGCGACGCGGTCGACGTCGACATCTGACCCGTCGGTCAGGCGGAGCGAAGCCGGAAGGCAGCCACGGCCTGCACCAGTTCATCGGCACGTTGCCGCATGCTGCCCGCTGCGGCGGCCGACTGCTGAACCAGCGCGGCGTTCTGCTGGGTGACCTGGTCCATCTGCTCGATGGCCAGTCCCACCTGCCCGATGCCGGCGCTCTGTTCCTGGCTGGCGGTGTTGATCTCGCGCACGATCTCGTTGACGCGTGTGATCGCCTGCACGATGCCGTCCATCGTGCGGCCCGCCTCCTGCACCAGCGTCGCGCCTTGCTCGACCTGCTCCACGCTGCCTTGAATCAGTGACTTGATCTCGCGGGCGGCATCGGCACTGCGTTTCGCCAGCGTCCGGACCTCGCCAGCCACGACGGCGAAGCCCCGTCCCTGCTCGCCTGCGCGGGCGGCCTCGACCGCGGCATTCAGGGCCAGGATGTTGGTCTGGAAGGCGATGCCGTCGATCACCGAGATGATGTCCGCAATCTGACGCGACGAGTTCGAGATGCCTTGCATGCGCTCGACCACGTTGCCCACGACCTCTCCGCCACGCAGCGCGACCGCTGCGGCCTCGTCAGCGAGCCGGTTGGCCTGCTGGGCATGCTCGGCATTGTTGCGCACGGTCGTGCCCAGCTCGTCCATCGTCGCGGCGGTTTGCTGCAGTGCGCTGGCCTGGTGCTCGGTGCGCGAGGACAGGTCCTGGTTGCCCTGCGCGATCTCCTGGCTGGCACCGGCCACGCTCTCGGCGCTGCTGCGCACGCCGGACACCACCTGCACCAGTGCCTGCTGCATGTTGGCGAGTGCGGCGACCAGCGGGGAGAACTCGTCGCGTGCATCGTCCTCGATGGCGCTGCTCAGATCGCCGTCGCGGACGCGTTCGGCCACATGCTGTGCGGCTTGCACGCGTTTGCGCAGCGTGCGGCCCACCCACAGGGCAAAGCAGATCAGGCTGATGGCCATCCCGGCAAAGGCCGCAATCAGCAGCCGCGTGGTGCTGCCGGTGGACTGGGTGATGTCTGCGATCTCGCGCGACAGGGCGTCGCCCTGGTAGACAACGGTCTCGTTGAGGACCTTGAGCAGGGCGTTGCGCGCCGGGATCGTGTGCTCCACCAGGTAGGCGAAGGCTTCGTCCTTGTGGCCCTGCTGGATCAGCGCCAGATTGGCTTCCCCGGCTTTCCAGAAGGCACTGACCAGGTCGGGCACGGTGGCATAGCGAGCCTTGCCCTTATCCGTGAACAGCATGTCGCGGT
>JAJUHM010000102.1 GCA_029279925.1 Aquabacterium olei | reverse complement strand
GCAGGAACACCGGGTCGGCCCCGCTTGCAGCGGCCAGCAGCCACAGCAGCAGGGGCACCAGCAGGCCCACCGCGGCCAGCCCCCAGTACACCGCACGCGGAATGTCCTGACGCACGGCCAGGCCGCGCCGGCGCGGCTTGACCTGGCCCGTCTCATCGTGGCGCTGCATCGGCACCCCATGCGACACGCTGGGTGGGACGGAGGGCGCTGCAACAGGCGGGAGGTCGGCCGGGTTCACGGGAAGCGGGGTGATGGACATGGAGCGCGTTCCGACTTACTTCAGCGCTTCGGCCAGCAGGGAGGCGTCGACACCCTTGGCCGGATCGGGCTTGCCCTCGATCAGCTTGTGCTCGAGCAGGAAGGCCGACACCGTCGGGGCCACGGCGACCAGCGACTGAGGGCTCTTGCCGTCCATCGCCGACCGGTTGGCTGCCGCGTCGAAGAACTTGGTGCCCGGCAGGAAGACCTTGTACTCATCGGGCTTCAGGCTCACGACCTTGCTCATGATCTTCGCGGCCTCGTCGGGCTGGGCCGCAATGAAGGCGACGGTGTCGAACCAGGCCTTGATCATGCCGACCAGGTCCTTGCGCTTGGCCTTGATGGCCTTGTCCTGCGCCACCAGCAGGTCCGGGATCAATCCAGGCATGTCCTTCGAAGTGAACACGGCCTTGCCCTTGCCGCTGCTTTCGATCTGGTGGATCCAGGGGTTCCAGACCACGGCGGCGTCCACACGGCCAGCCAGGAAGGCGGCTGCGGCGTCGCCCGCGCTCAGGTTGGTGATCTTGACGTCGGCCGGCTTCATGCCGTTCTTGGCCAGCGCGGTGGCCAGGACAAAGTGCGAGACGCTGAATTCCTCCAGCGCGACCGTCTTGCCCTTCAGGTCCTTGATGGACTTGATCTTCGGCGAGACCATCACGGCATCGTTGCCGGCCGAGTTGTCGTTGACCAGGATGGCCTTGAGCGGCAGGCCCTTGGCGAGCGGGCCCATGGTGTCGGACCAGGTCTGCGAGTTGGCGTCGAGCTTGCCCGAGGACAGGGCCGAGATCGAATCGGTGTAGTTGGCGAACCAGACGAGCTTGACGTCGGCGCCGTGCTTCTTGAAGAAGCCTTTCTGCTCGGCCACGTACCAGGCGACCCAGCCCGGCCAGTCCGACACGCCCACCTTCACTTCGGCTGCGGCCGGAAGGGGTGCTGCGAGGGCCATGGCGGCGGCGACCGCGGCCATGGCCCCGAGCACCTTGTGCTTCAGCGCGGGGCCGACGCACAGCAAAGAACCGGTGTTCGGGCGAGAGACGGACAGCATGGGCAAGCTCCTGGATCGGTTGGCGGACGCGAGAGGACACTCCGTGACATCGAAGCGAACCTCCCGGGCTTTTGTCCCGCCGTGGAGCCCCTGCCGGTATGAAGCCGATGGGGGCCGACCGCTCTCGGACCAGTCACCCCCGTGCATGCACCGGGATCGGAACCCTAGCTGTCCTGTCAGAGACCGACATCGCCGCCGGTCCTCTCATGAGAGATCAACGCAAGCGCTGTGCCAGGCGCCGTTCCCGGTGCCCTCCCAGGCAGCCCGCCGCTTGCAGGCCGGAACTGCACAGCCGTGGTGCGACCCGGGCCGCAAGGCCGGCGTCGTGACGCCTCATGTCGGGGTGTGGCGCGGCCTGTGGCCCCGTTCAGGTGCCTGCCGTGCTTCCGTCAGATCGGCTCGGTACGCTGAACCAGCCAGGCCCGTGCATCGCCCTCGACCAGCGGCAGCAGGCGCTCGCGCACATGCTGGTGGTAGCCGTTCAGCCAGTCCACCTCATCCGGGCGCAACAGGCTGCGGTCGATGCAGCGGGTGTCGATGGGACACAGGCTGAGCGTCTCGAATGCGAGGTAGTCGCCATGCTCGGGCGTACCCGGTTCGGCGTTCGGCACGGCCGGCGTCACCGGCACGTTGAGCACCAGGTTCTCGATGCGGATGCCCCACTGACCCGGGCGGTACAGGCCGGGCTCGATGGAGGTCACCATGCCGGGCAGCATGGCCATGTCGGGATTCGGCACGGCCTTCGAGATCGACTGCGGCCCCTCGTGCACGTTGAGGAAGTAGCCCACGCCATGGCCGGTGCCATGGCCGAAGTCCAGCCCTTCGGCCCACAGCGGTGCGCGGGCCAGGGCATCAAGCATGGGTGCCAGCGTGCCACGCGGGAAGCGCGCACGCGACAGGGCCATTGTGCCCTTGAGCACCAGCGTGAAATCGCGCTGCTGCGCCGCCGTGGGCTTGCCGATGGCCCACACGCGGGTGATGTCCGTCGTGCCACCCAGGTACTGCGCACCCGAGTCGATCAGCAGCAGGCCTTCGGCCACCAGGCCGGTCGGGGTGCTGATCATCGCGAACGATTCGGGGGTGGCACGGTAATGCGGCAAGGCCCCGTTGGCGTTGAAGCCGGCGATGGTCGGGAAGCTGAGCGACACGTAGCCCGGCTGGCGGGCGCGCTCGGCCGTCATGCGCTCGTCAATGGTGAGCTCACTGATCGCCTCGCGGCCCAGGGCCTGGTCCAGCCAGGCGTAGAAGGCGCACATGGCGGCGCCGTCCCGCGCCATGGCCTCGCGGATGTGGGCGGCCTCGGCGTCGGTCTTGCACGCCTTGGCCACGGTGCTCGGGTTGATGGCCTCGATCACGCGCACGCCTTCGGGCACGGCCTCGCGCAGGCCCCAGGTGGTGCGCTTGGGATCCAGCAGCAGCACGGCATCGGGAGGCAGCGAGGCCATGGCGGCCAGCGCCTCGTCGTAGGGGCGGCAGCGCACCCCGTCCTCGGCCAGACGGGCAGCCAGCGCCGGGGCCACCTTGCCGTCACCGACGAACAGATCGGCCCCATCGGGGCGGATCAGCAGGTGTCCCAGGAACACCGGGTTGTAGTCGACATCGGCGCCCCGCAGGTTCAGCACCCAGGCCAGGTCGTCCAGGGTGGCAATCCAGTGGTGTGTGGCACCGCGGGCCTGCAGCGCCTGTTTCACGCCGGCGAGCTTCTCCTGGCGCGAGGTGGTCGCGTAGGGGGGCAGGTGTTCATGCACCGGTGCGGTGGGCAAACCAGGCCGCTCCGGCCACACGCCATCCAGGACGTCCTGGCGGGTGGCCAGTTGCCACGTCGAGGTCTGCTCGGTTGCGAGAGCTTCTTGCAGCTGCTGCGCCTGCGCCAGGCCCAGCACGGCGCCATCGGCGGCCAGGGTGGCCGTGCCCGTACTCAGCGGCAGCGCTTTGAGCCAGGCGACGTAGGCCGGCACCGGCGGGCCGTCCAGCTTGACCAGATCGACGCCGGTGCCGGACAGCTCGGCCTCGGCCTGCGTCCAGTATCGGCTGTCGGTGAACAGCGCAGCGCGGTCGGCGGCCACCAGCAAGGTACCGGATGACCCGGTGAAGCCGCTGAAGTGCACGCGGCCCTGCCAGCGCTCCGGCAGGTACTCCGACAGGTGAGGGTCGCTGCTGGGCAGCATCACCGCATGCCACCCGTGGGAAGCCATGGCGGCACGCAAGGCGGCCAGGCGGGCCGGGACAGCGGAGGCAGAGGCGAGGGCGGCAGGGGCGTTCACAAGGCAATCCAGCAGGGTGTCAGCCCGGATGTTGCCACGCCCCGCATTACCTTGCCGCGCGCGCGCCCGTGTGAGGCGCCTTGGCTGTCGTGTCGTCGTCCACCCGCACGAGGCGCTTGTGGGGTTCCAGGGCGTGAGGGTCCGGGAAGACGCGCGCATGCCGCTGGGATGTGAAGTAGGCCCACGCCCAGTCCATCATGACCACCAGCCGGTTGCGGAAGCCGATCAGGAAGTACACGTGCACGAACAGCCAGAACAGCCAGGCCGCAAAGCCGCTGAAGCGCAGCTGCCGTTTCGTGAAGGGCAGGTCGATCATGGCCACGGCAGCACGCTTGCCGATGGTGGCCAACGAACCGTAGTCGAAGTAGCGGAAGGACTGGGGCTCCAACCCCTTCATGCGGCGGATGATGTTGAACGCGGCCTTGCGTCCCATCTGCTTGGCCCCTGGACTCACGCCCGGCACCGGGGTCGGGTTCTGCGGGTCGTGGTAGCTCTTGGCGCTGGCCAGGTCGCCCACCACATAGATGTTGGGGTGGCCCGCGATGGACAGGTCCGGCTGCACGACCACGCGCCCGGCGCGGTCCAGCTCGCAACCGGTGGCCTTCGACAGCGCCTTGCCCAGCGGGGAAGCCGCCACGCCCGCGGCCCAGATCACGGTGCGGGCCGGCAGGAAGTGCGACACCGATTTCGTGCTGCCGTCGGGCTGCCGCTCGCTCAGGTCGTACTGGATGCCGAAGGCGTTGATGTCGGTCACCTTGGCACCGGGCAGCACCTCGGCACCCAGACCCTCGAGCTGCTCCTTGGCGCGCTGCGAGAGCGTCTCGGTGAAGGTGCCCAGCACGCGGGGGCCGCCTTCCAGCAGGATGACGCGGGCCTCGCGGGAGTCGATGCGGCAGAACTCGGCACTCAGGGTCTGCTGGGCGATCTCGGCCAGGGTGCCGGCCATCTCGACCCCGGTGGGGCCCGCACCGACGACGGCAAAGGTCAACCAGGGGCCGCGGCGGGCGGGATCGGTTTCCCGTTCGGCCTGCTCGAAGGCGCTGAGCACGCGCCGGCGGATGGTGAAGGCATCACCCAGCGTCTTGAGCCCAGGGGCGAAACGCGCCCAGTCGTCCCGGCCGAAGTAACTGTGGGTGGCACCGGCCGCCACGATGAGATGGTCGTAGTGAAGGTGTTCGCCGCCGTCCAGTTGCACGCATGAAGCCGCGATGTCGATGCCGATCACCTCGCCCATCAGGACGGTGAGCTGGTTGTGCGCGATCTGCCTGCGCAGCACATGCCGGATCGGGGCCGCGATGGCCGGTGCAGACAGGCCTGCGGTGGCCACCTGATACAGCAGAGGCTGGAACAGATGGTGGTTGGTGCGGTCCACCACCACGATGTCGACGTCGGCCCCATCCAGGGCCTTGGCAGCTTCCAGGCCGCCGAAGCCGCAGCCGATGATGACCACGCGGGGACGCCCGCTGCCGGGGCGGCAGGGCGAAGAGTCGGCAGAGGGCGAAGCGGCAGTCATGGGAGGGAACCTTGTTGCGGGCAATCGGCCGTTTATACCTTTGCCCGACTGAAATGTGTGGTTTTTTGCGAGATGCTTCTCCCCGCGATCGTGGGGCTTCTGCTTCTAAATGGCCGCTTTCTGACACTTACTGGCTGACTCGTCCGTACATGGCGCAAGGTGCAGGCGACCTTTGCCGGCGCGCTTGGCCTGGTACATCGCCTCGTCCGCGCGCTGGCACACGCTGTCGGGCGAGTCGCCTGCATGCTGGAAGGCCGCGCCGATGCTGGGGGTGCACACGACGCAGTCATCGCCCACCGTGTGCGGCTGGCTCAGCCGCTCGATCATCCGCTCACCCACCCGGGTCACGTCTTCCGGCAGGCCAGCCCCTTCGAGGATCACCGTGAACTCGTCCCCTGCCAGCCTGCACACGGTGTCGGTCGTCCGCACACATTCCAGCAGGCGGTGTGCCACCTCGATCAGGATCTGGTCCCCGGCGGCATGCCCGTGGCGGTCATTGACGGCTTTGAAGCCGTCCAGGTCGACGAAGAGCACGGCCAGCGCCTGCGGCCGCCGCTGCGTGCGGGCCATGGCCTGGCGCAGGCGTTCGCCGAAGGCCCTGCGGTTGGGAAGGCCCGTCAGGCTGTCATGGCGGGCCTGCTCGACCAGTTCACGCTGCTGTGCCTTCAACACCGAGATGTCGCTGAACAGCCGAATGTGCTGCGTGATGCGGTTCGCCTCGTTGCGAAGCGTGCTGACGCTCAGCCAGATGTCGAGCGACCGTCCATCGTGGCAGACCTGCCTGCTCTCGCCGTGCCAGCGCTGTCCTGACGCAAGCGTGGTGGTGATGTGGGGAAGGTGGCTCTCGCGCAGCGGAGGCAAGCCGACGAGTTCTGCGCTGCGTCCCAGGACCTCGCTTTCCTTCAGCCCCGTCAGGTTCAGAAAGGCAGGGTTCACCGTGACGATGCGGTCCACCGCGTCGCTCACCACCACGGCGTCGCCCGTTTCCTCCAGTACGCGGGCCGCAAGCCGCAGCTGCGCTTCGGCGTGGCGTTGCGCCGTCACGTCCTGCGCGATCGAGAGGATGTGATCGATCTCGCCATCGCGCCCGTACACAGGGCACTTCACCATGTCGACCACGCGCTCGCCAGCGGGGGTGGCGAGGATCAGACCGCTGAAGCGGTGCACCCGCGGCTCGCGGATCACCGCCATGTCGAGCGTGTCGGCCTGCCGCACGATCTCGGCAGGCATCAGTTCGCTCGCCGTGCGCCCGAGCACCATGTCGGCCGGCAACTGCATGACGTCGGCCGCCGCCTGGTTCCACACCACGTACTGCCCGGCCGTGCGGGGGCGGCTGCTGCGGGCGAACACCCCCAGCGGCAGGCTGTCCACGAGCGTTCTGTAAAAGGCCTCCCGATCCCGCAAGGCTTGCAGGTTCTGGTGGGCCGCGGTGGTCTCCTGCGAGCAGATCGCCACGCCGTCCGGCAGGGGAATGACCTGGTGCAGCCACCAGCGTGCGCCCTGATGCTGGCCTCCGTTCACTGCCGGGGAGTGGTCTTCAGCCCGCTGCGGCTGCCCGCTTGACCGGGCCTGTGTCACGGCCTCGTGCAGGGCCGGCCATGCTGCGCGAGGACACAGGCTGTCGAGACCGCCACCCGCGTCTCCGTACACCGACCGCGCCGCACGATTGACATACCGCACCTGCAGCCCTTTCGAGTGGGGCTCTGCACAGAATGACAGCACCACCACGGCCTCACTCAGCCCGCCGAGCAGCACGTCCGCGCGGGCGGCGTCCGGTTGCGCCTCCGAATGGCGGCGCGCCAGCCTGACGCGGTGCCAGCTGGACAAGCCTGCGCCCAGCAGCAGCAACAGGCCGTAGCAGACGTGGACGGAGACGGCAGAGAGATGATCGAGCGACGACACGAACACGACCGAGAACACCGCGGCCGACAGACCCAGGAGGGTGGTCGCGAGGGCACCGGATCGGGCGGGCATCGCCAGGACCATCGACGTGAGAGGACGTGATGACATGGATACCCCGTCTGTGACATGACAGCACTCGGAGTTTCGGATGGTGAATCCGCGTCTGTAGGGGCGAAATGGCGCCGAGGGTCGATGGGATGACTCGGTTAAGCTGAGCGATCCTGCTGCACGCTGTGCGTCTTGCCGACCGCTTTCAGTTTCATGCCGCTTCTGTCTGCTCGCGATGTGCTGCCCACGGGCACCCGTCTTGCCGAATTCGAGGTCCAGCGCGTGCTGGGATCCGGCGGCTTCGGCGTGGTCTACCTTGCGTTCGACCACACCCTCCAGCGGCAGGTTGCGGTCAAGGAGTACATGCCCGCGACGCTGGCCGTGCGCCAGCCGGATCTCACGCTGGCGCTGCGCGAAGGCGCCGATGAGCGGGCTTTCGATCTCGGTCTGCGCTCTTTCGTCAACGAAGCGCGACTGCTGGCCCGCTTCGACCATCCGGCGCTCGTCAAGGTCTACCGGTTCTGGGAGTCACAGGGAACGGCGTACATGGTGATGCCGTACTACCAAGGACGCACGCTGCAGGCCGTGCGGCGCGAGATGCCCGGGCCGCCGCCGGACGAGGCCTGGCTGCGCGCGCTGCTTCAGCCGCTGCTCGGAGCGCTGGCGTGCCTGCACCGTGAACAGGTCTACCACCGCGACATCGCCCCCGACAACATCCTGCTGCTCGACAGCGAGGCGGGGCCCGGCCGCGGTCCGCCCGTGCTGCTGGACCTGGGCGCGGCACGCCGGGTGATCAGCGACCACACCCAGGCCCTCACCGCCATCGTCAAGCCCAGCTTCGCGCCGATCGAGCAGTACGCCGAGACCAGCCACCTGAGGCAGGGGCCGTGGACGGACCTGTACGCGCTGGCGGCGGTCATGCACTTCTGTGTCACCGGCCGTCCGCCCGTGCCCGCGACGGCCCGCACGGTGCAGGACGATCTGCCCTCTCTGGCCGGGATGGCCCCCGCGCTCGCCAGCGGCTTCGGCCAGCACTACAGCCCCGGGCTGCTGCAGGCCATCGACCACGCCCTGGCTGTCCGCCCTCAGGATCGACCGGCCTCCGTGGCGCAGTGGCAGGAAGAACTGGCTGGCCTGCGCCCCGTGGAGGGCGGTGCGCCCGGTGTCGGCGCAAGTACGGTCATGCCGACCGTCCTCGCGCGCCCACACGCAGAAGGGGTGGAGCCGGCCGCGTCTTCGCCGGACGTCGCCGCGTGTGAGGCCTTTCCGAGCACCCTGCCGGCCAGGGGCGCGGTCTTGGGCAGTATGACCGGCGACGCACCGCAGGGAACCCCTGCGGCAGATCCCCTTGGCCGCCGCTTCGCGAGTGCGCGCCGCGCTGCCTGGGTCGGTCTGGCGGCGGTGTTCGGCGTGGTGACGATGGGACTGGGTTGGTTCGGTCAACGGCCCGCTTCGGCGCCAACCACCATCGCGACACCCATTCCGGCAGCGTCGGCCGTCCAACTGGCCGTGGCCTCTGGGCCGGCTTCCGCCACGCCCATGCCGGCCGCGCCGCTTTCAGCCGTCGCTGCATCGGCACCGGTTTCCGCCGCTCAAGAGCCCAAGGCCAAGCCCAAGCCCCAGCGGCCTGGTCCGTTGAACCCGCGTACCGCATGTGCCGGCAAGTCCTTCATCTTTCTGGCGATCTGCATGAAGCAACACTGCAGCCGGCCGGCTTACTCGCGTCACCCTGAGTGCGTGCAGATGCGCAAGCAGGAGGAGGCGCAGCGCAACCAGTTGCCGCCCTGAGGACGCCCGCCGGCGTCGCTCAGGCGGCGACCTGCTTCACGGCCACCAGCGTCTGCTGAAGCAGGCGCGCATCCGCGCTGGCCCGGTGGCGTGCCAGCCCCATGCGCGCGGCCACCTGGCTCTTGACCTCATGCCATCGCGCGGCGTCGGCCTCGGTCAGCAGCGCGCGCAGGTTCTCCAGCTTGAACGCCGGCACGCGGTCGGCCACGTCGAAGAGCCGGCCCAGCCACGTGTAGTCATGGGCCCAGGCGTCGGAGTAGATGGTCAAGCCCCTGAGGCGCTGGTTCAACGTGTCGCACACCGTCGCCGGTGAGCGGCCATGGCACCACAGCTGCTCCCTCGTGATCCCGTGCATGGAGGCCGCGGCATCGTCCCAGTGCTGCCAGTCCGCCTCGGGCCGGATCAGGCTGCACCACGCTTGTCCGTCCGGCAGCACGAAGCCCACCTCGATCGGGTAACTGCCGTGCCCGAAGCCCGAGGCTTCGATGTCGATGACCGGCGGCGGCAGGGCGGCAACGCCGGCTGCGAGAGGTGAATTCATGAAGTCCCTGTGTCTGTTCGTCTATGGTCCCGGGTTGCCCCCCTCACCGTGATGGGAGATCCCCTTGCTTGAACGGCTGGCGTTCGTCCAGTTCGTTCAGGTAATACCCGATGCCCCGTTCCTCGCGAGACAGAAAGTCGGCAACTGCCTCGCGAAGCCCGGGGTGGCGCAGCCAGTGCACCGACTGCGTGTTCACTGGCAGCAGGCCGCGTGCCAGCTTGTGTTCCCCCTGGGCGCCGCCCTCGAAACGCAGGATCCCCTGCTCGATGCACCAGGCGATCGGCTGGTAGTAGCAGGCCTCGAAATGCAGGCAGGACACCGACGCGAGGGCGCCCCAGTAGCGTCCGTGGGCCACGCGGCCAACCGGGTCGACGGCCAGCAGGGATGCCGCGATGCGCTCCCCGCCGAGGGACGCAATGAACATCGTCCAGCAATCCGGCAGGGTGGACCCAAGCTGGTGCCAGCACGCTTCGGTGAGGTAGGGCCGCTGGCCATGCTCCAGATAGGTGCGCGCGTAGCAGCGGTGGAAGAAGTGCCAGTCCGCTGCCGTGATGGCTCCGCCAGCGCGTACTTCGAACTGCACACCCGCCTCGGCCACCTTGCGGCGTTCCTGCTGGATCTTCTTGCGCTT
>JAJUHM010000101.1 GCA_029279925.1 Aquabacterium olei | reverse complement strand
CTGCTCATTGGTGTTCATGTCGGGGGCGGGGATGTCTATGTCGGGACCGATGACATGGCTGATCTCGAAGGTGTATCGGCGGGTGATGCGCTCAATCTCGACGCGCGAGAGCGACGGCGGATCGCAGCAGACGCCGCCCTTGGCGCCGCCGAAGGGCAGGTTCACGGCGGCGTTCTTGATCGTCATCCAGCCGGCCCGCGCCATCACCTCGGACAGGAGGACGTCGGGGTGGTAGCGCACGCCGCCCTTGCCGGGGCCGCGCGACAGGTTGTGCTGCACCCGGTAGCCTTCGACGTGGTAGATCGTGCCGTCATCGCGGTGGATGGGCACGTCGACCGCGAGGATGCGCTTCGGCCGGCGCAGCGTGTCCATCATGCGCGCGAGCGGGCCCAGATGGGGCTCGACGCGATCGAGCTGTTCCAGGAACATGCCCCAGGGGCCGGGATGGGCGGGGTCGATGTAGGACGGGAAACGAGCGGTGCTCAAGAAAACCTCCTGTGGTTGAAGAGAAACGCTGGAAAAGAAAACGGGGCACAAGGCCCCGTCTGTTTCTGTCGGCGCGATCAGCTCGCGGCGTGCTCGCGGTCGGCGCGCTCGAAGCGCACCACCATGCGCTTGGTGGGCTTCGGGCCGATCAGGCTGAAGACCACGATGGCGACGCTGGCCAGGATGAAGCCCGGGATGATTTCGTACAGGCCCAGCCAGCCGAACTGCTTCCACACGATGACGGTGACGGCACCGACCAGCATGCCGGCCAGCGCGCCGTTGCGGGTCATGCCCTTCCACAGCACCGAGAACAGCACCAGCGGGCCGAAGGCGGCGCCGAAGCCCGCCCAGGCGTAGGACACCAGGCCCAGCACGCGGTTGTTCGGGTTGGTCGCGAGCATGATGGCGATCACGGCCACGGCGAACACCATGGCGCGGCCCACCCACACGAGTTCCTTTTCAGAGGCATTCGGGCGGAAGAAGGGCTTGTAGAAGTCTTCGGTCAGGGCGCTGGAACACACCAGCAGCTGGCAGCTCAGCGTGCTCATCACGGCGGCCAGGATGGCCGACAGCAGCACACCGGCCACCCACGGGTTGAACAGGATCTTGGCCAGCTCGATGAACACGCGTTCCGGGTTCTCGGTCACGGCCTGAGCCTGGTCCGGATGCGCCGAGAAGTAGGCGATGCCGAAGAAGCCGACGGCCATGGCGCCCACCAGGCACACGATCATCCAGGCCATGCCGATGCGGCGGGCCTTGGGGATGGACTTCACCGAATCCACGGCCATGAAGCGCGCCAGGATGTGCGGTTGACCGAAGTAGCCCAGGCCCCAGGCCATGAGGGAGGCGATGCCGATGGCGGTCGTGCCCTTGAACAGGTTGAAGGCCTCGCTGTTCTTCATCTCGATCGCGGCCAGCGTCGGGTCGATGCCGCCGGTGGCCAGCATCACGGCAATGGGCGTGAGGATGAGGGCGAACAGCATCAGGCTGGCCTGGATGGTGTCCGTCCAGCTCACGGCCAGGAAACCGCCGACGAAGGTGTAGGCAATGGTGGCCGCAGCGCCGGCCCACAGGGCGGTTTCGTAGCTCATGCCGAAGGTGCTTTCGAACAGGCGCGCACCGGCCACGACGCCGGAGGCGCAGTAGATGGTGAAGAACACCAGGATCACCAGGCCGGACAGGATGCGCAACACGCGGCTGTTGTCCTCGAAGCGGTGGCTGAAGTAGTCCGGCAGCGTCAGGGCGTTGCCGTTGTGTTCGGTGTGCACGCGCAGGCGGCCGGCCACGAAGTACCAGTTCAGCCAGGCGCCGATGACCAGGCCGGTGGCGATCCAGCTTTCAGACACGCCGGCCACGAAGATCGCGCCGGGCAGGCCCATCAGCAGCCAGCCGCTCATGTCCGAGGCGCCGGCCGACAGGGCCGTCACGAAGCTGCCCAGACTTCGCCCGCCCAGGATGTAGTCCGAGAGGTTCTTGGTCGACCGATAGGCGATGAAGCCGATCAGCACCATCGCGGCGATGTAGACCACGAAGGTGATCAGGGTGGGGTTGGCAAAGCTCATGGAGGTGGATCCCCCTCAAGGGGACTTCTGGGCAGGTTGAGGGAAGCGCGCGAAGCGTGACCGCCTGCCGCAGGCGGAACGCGGCCATGTGGACAGCGTAGGCCTGACCCCGTCGGTTTTTTTTCCGGGTCTCTGGATGTTTTTCCGAAAACTCCGGTCCTGGAGGCAAAAGGCGGTGCGCTTTGCGCGGCGTCATGCCGCTTTCATGCGGTTGTACTAGGGGTAACCCCGATTTTGAAGCACCCCAGCGAGGGGCGCGCGGGCGTCAGGCCGACAACAGGCTGGCCGTCCGCAGGCGCTTGGGTGTCATGCCGAGGTGGCGGCTCATGGCGGTGGTCAGCGCGCTCTGGCTGGAGAAGCCGCAATCCGAGGCCACCTGCACCACCGGCAGGCTGCTGTCGCGCAGCAGGGTGGTGGCCCGCTTCAGGCGGGCCTGGAGCAGGTACTGGTGCGGGGTCATGCCGGCCACACGCTTGAACTCGGCGTGAAAGTGGCTGGTGCTCATGCACGCGACCTGGGCCAGTTCGTGTACACCGATGGTGCGAGCGAGGTGGCGGTCAATGAACACGTCGATGCGGTCCAGGTCGACCCGGCCGGTGCGCGGTGCGGCGGCCTGTTCGAACAGGCGTAGATGAAGGGCGCGAAGCAGCGCGCTACCCAGGCCCTGGGCCAGCAACGGGTCGCTGCCGAAGCGGTTCAGTTCGGCGCTCGCGTAGCGCAGGAGGTGCTGAAAGTCGGCGTCCAGCAGGGGGTAGCGGGGCACCGAGAACAGGCGGCCCATGAGGTCGAGGTCATGCGCTGGCATGTCGCCCGCATCGAAGTCGATGATCAGCATGCGGTTGCTGCCCAGCCCGGCGAACTGGTGTTCGGCGTTGCCGGGCACCAGGCAGGCCCGCATGCGGCACACCTCGCCGCCATGGCCCTCCACCTCGAACTCGGCCTTGCCGTCCACCGACAGCACGAGCTGATGGTGCCCGTGCGCGTGGTGATGCGCGTCAGGACTGAGGGGAATGAGGCGGGTGTGAAGCATGGTGCACCAGGCGGCTGCGCGCGGAAGCGCAGGACGAACCGCCACGCAGTGTCATTATTAAAGCAAGTTGAATGCCTGTTTCGAGGGTTAACCCTTGTGTTGCCGCTGTCCTGGCGTCAGGTGTGCACCTTGTCGCGCTGGGCAAGCAGGAAACGGCCCACTGCCTTGGCCGTGTCTTCCGGATGCGTCTGCATGAAGCAGTGCCCGCCCGGAAACTCCGATTCCTGCACCACGTCGTTGACCAGGGCCCAGCGCGACACGGCCTCCCGCACGAAGCCGAAGGTGTGCGCGGCGCGCAGCACCAGCGTGGGCGTGCGCACCCGGCCCAGCGAGGCCCACAGCCGCTCGGGGCCGGTGCTGAAGATCTCGGCTTCGCGGCTGGGCGGGCACTTCAGCGCCACGCCACCGTCGGGGGTGTCCTTCATGCCGTGGTCGACGAAAGCGCGCAGTGCCTCGTCGGTCCAGCCTTTGTAGGTGCCCCGGCCGTGCAGGGCCTGGAAGGCGGCCTCACGGCTGGCCCAGTGATGGCGCCGCTGACGGGCTTGCCGGGCCATCGGTGCCAGCTTGGCCGTGCCGGTGAGCTCGGCCAGCGTCAGCCCGAACAGCATGGCCGGGGGCATCAGCACCGGGTCCAGCAACACGGCGCGCTGGAAGTGTCGCGGGTGGCTGGCCATCATCAAGGCCGTCAGCACGCCGCCGAAGCTGTGGCCCACGGCCACGTGCGGCACCTGTTTGAAGACCTGTCCCTGGGTTTGCAGCGCTTCCAGCGCCAGTTCGGCGTTGCGGTTCCAGCCCAGAAAGCGCTCGCCCACGTCGCTGTCGCCATGGCCTTGCACGTCGCTGAGCCACAGGTCGAAATGGGCGGACAGCGGTTTGAGCATGGGCTCGTACATCCGCGCGCAGAAGCCGTTGCCGTGCAGCATGTGCAGCAGCGGCTTGCCACGCGGGGTGGTGTGCCAGCCGCGCAGGGTGAACCCTTCGCGGGTGGGGTGAGACCAGGGGTGCAACGTCAACTCATGCATGGCGCCAGATGGTAGGGGCAAACGACAAAGGGGCCTTGCGGCCCCTTGGTGTGCGGGAGGATGCGGCTTACTGCATGCGCTCGATGACCATGGCGATGCCCTGGCCACCGCCGATGCACATCGTGATCAGGGCGTAGCGGCCGTTGATGCGCTGCAGTTCGTAGATGGCCTTGGTCACCAGGATGGCGCCGGTGGCACCGACCGGGTGGCCCAGCGAGATGCCGGAACCGTTCGGGTTGGTCTTGTCGGCCGGGAAGCCCATTTCCTTGGACACGGCGCAGGCCTGGGCGGCAAAGGCTTCGTTGGACTCGATGACGTCCAGGTCGGCCACGGTCAGGCCGGCCTTGGCCAGCGCGGCCTTCGAGGCGGGCACGGGGCCGATGCCCATGTACTCGGGCTCGACACCGGCGTGGCCGTAGGACACCAGGCGGGCCAGCGGCTTGAGGCCCAGCTCCTTGGCCTTCTCGGCCGAGGCCATGACCACGGCGGCGGCGCCGTCGTTCAGGGTCGACGCATTGCCGGCCGTCACCGTGCCTTCTTCCTTCTTGAAGGCGGGCTTCATCTTGCCCAGGGTGTCGACATTGGTGTCGGCCTTGACGCCTTCATCGGTGTCGAACACCACCACGCCCTTGCGGGTCTTGATCTCGACCGGGACGATCTGTTCCTTGAACAGGCCGGCGGCGATGGCCTTGGCGGCACGCGCTTGCGATTCGGCGGCGTAGGCATCCTGCTGCTCGCGGCTGATGCCATGGCGGGCGGCGACGTTCTCGGCGGTGATGCCCATGTGGATGTTCAGGCGCGGGTCGTGCAGGGCGCCCAGCATGAAGTCCAGCATCTTGACGTCGCCCATGCGCGCGCCCCAGCGGTTGCTGGTGACCAGGTAGGCGCCGCGGCTCATCGATTCGGCACCGGCGCCGATGGCCTCGTCGCAGTCACCCAGCAGGATGGACTGGGCGGCCGACACGACGGCCTGCAGGCCCGAACCGCACAGGCGGTTGACGTTGAAGGCCGGGGTTTCCTGCGGCACGCCGGCTTCCAGGGCGGCCACACGGCTGATGTAGGCGTCTTGCGGCACGGACGGGATCACGTTGCCGAGCACGACATGGCCGACGTCCTTCGGGGCCACGCCAGCGCGTTCCAGCGCGGTCTTGATGACCAGCGCGCCCAGTTGCGCGGGGGGGATGTCCTTCAGCGAGCCACCGAAGCTGCCGATGGCGGTACGGGCTGCGCCCACGAAGACGACGTCACGGGTCATGTGTGTTCCTTGCAGGGGTGAAAACGTGATCATGCACCGCCAATCAGGCGGGCTACGTTGTCAGATTATCCGTGAAAACACGGGGGAGGGTACACCTCAGGGCTCGATCAGCCCTTCGCGCACGGCCAGCAAGGTCATTTCGGCCTGGTTCTGCAGGCCGAGCTTCTGTTTGATGTTGTACAGGTAGGTGCCAACCGTGGAGGACGACAGCTGCATGGCCTCGGCCAGTTGCTGGACGCTCTGGCCCCGGGCCAGGCCCAGGAAGGCCTCGAACTCGCGCTCGGACAGACGCGAGAGCACGGTGGCCTGTGCCTCGTCGCCGGCGTGCAGCCGCTGGGCGATCAGGGGGTCGAGCGCGATGCGGCCGGCCGCCACGTCGTGGATGGCCTGCACCAGCGCTTCGGCCGCCCCGCGCTTGGACAGGTAGCCGCTGGCGCCGGCTTTCAGCACCCGTCGCGGGTGGCTGGCATCCTCGTGCGCGGACAAGGCCAACACGCGCGCGTCACGGTCGAAGGCAACCAGCTTGCGCACGGCCTCGATGCCGCCCATGCCGGGCATGGTGATGTCCATGACCACCACATCGGGCCGCAGGGCGGCGTACACGTCCAGTGCCTGCTCGCCACTGTCGGCCTCGCCGATCACGACGATGTCGGGCGTGGTCTGCAGCAGAAGGCGAAAGCCCATGCGGACCACGGCGTGGTCGTCGACAAGCAGGACGCTGAGGCGGGAGGTCATGGGGCAGGGAATGACGGCGGGGAGGTGTTCGCGCATTGTGCCCATGGCAGCGAGACCTGAAGGTCAAGTCCGGGTCGCGCGCTGCGGGCCTGGGCAGGCGTCCAGGTCAGCGTGCCGCCCAGCGCCTGGACACGTTCGCGGATGCCCAGCAGCCCGTGGTGCCCGGGGCGCTGCCAGTCGGCTGGCAGACCCACGCCGTCGTCTCGCACGCGCACGTGCAGGGCACCTTCGCGCAGCGCGAGGCTGACGCCGACCTCGCCGGCGCGGGCGTGCTTGATGGCGTTGGTCACGGCCTCCTGCACGATGCGGTAGGCGGCCGTGGCCAGTGTGTCGCCCAGGTCGTCGGGCAGCGGCCCCACGTCCAGCGTGAAGCGGATGTCAGGGGCCACCTGGCGCCAATCCAGCAACAGATCGGACAGCGCGTCGGGCAGACCGAGGCGATCGAGGGCGAGCGGGCGGAGGCGGGGCAACATGCCCTGGAGGCTGGCCGCCATGTCGTCGGCCACCCGCTTGAGCAGGGCCACGAGCTCTCCCTTGTCACGCACCAGCGCGGGGTCCTGGCTCAGAATTTGAGCCACCGTGCGAAGGGCGGTGAGCTGCTGGCCCAGTTCATCGTGCAGGTCGCGTGCGATGCGGGCGCGCTCGGCTTCGATGCGCTGGAGGATGACCTGCGTGAGTTCGCGCGATTGAGCGAGGCTGGCCTGGGCCTCACGGGCCTCGTCGCGGGCATGCAGGTTGTCCTCGATGGCCTGCGCCATGTCGTTGAAGGCCTGGCTCATCAGTGCGGCCTCGCGGCCTGGCAAGGGGGGCAGGCGGGTGCCGTAGTCACCGCGCTGCAGGCTGCGGAGCGCCGCCTCGATGCGGGCCAGCGGGGCCAGGGTGTGCAGCAGCGTCCATGCGGTCAGCCCGGACACGGCGATCAGCCCGAGCGCCGCATACAGCATGAGCTCGAGAAAGTCGTCCCAGCCATCGAGCACGGCGCGCGAGGGGTCGGGTTGGACGGTGATGCGACCACCTGGCAGGGTGATGTCGCGGGCCCGGCTGTCGGGTGTCACCAGCTGCGCGAACCACACCGGGGCCTGTCTGCCCGGCTTGTAGGGGGAGGGCGGCGAGGTGTAGACGCGCTGCCCTTGCGCATCGAAAAGGGTGATCTCGTTGGCGCGGATCCGCCCTAGACCTTGCACCACGACACGGGCGTCCGCGAAGTCGCGCTGACCGACCAGGTGCAACAGTTGCACGGCGACCCGACTGGCGGCCTCGACCTCTTCATGCACGCTGCGGCGGGTGCCGTCGATCTCGCGCCAGGCAAGCAGCCCGATCGTCAGGGCCATCAGGCAGGCCATCAGCCCCATCAGGCGAGCGCGCAGGCTCATGCGGTGCTCCCGGGCGCGTGGCCCGCAGGGGCGAAGCGGCCGTGTTCGGCGAAGCAGGCGAGTTGGTGCTGCATGGCGCGCTGCATCGCAGGGTGGAAGGGTTCGTGGCCGGCCTCATCGACCCAGTGCATCACGCTGCCCGGCCAGGCCTGGTGAACGGCCCAGCCGTTGACAGGGCGGCAGACCAGATCCTGTCGGCCATGCAGCACGACACACGGCACGGTGGACAAGGCCTGCGCCTGGGCCAGCAGGCCACCTGGTGGCAGAAAGCAGCCGTGCAGGAGGTAATGTGTCTGGATGCGGGCGCGCACCAGCAGGCCTGCAGTTTCCGCGCTGTCTGGAGGAGGGGGGGTGACGCTGGCTGGGGCCGCATGCTGAGGCGACGCCAGCGCGGCTTCCCAGTTCAGCCAGCGGTGCAGCGCGGCCTGCGCCTCGTCCGGTGTGCCGTGGTGAAAGGCCGCGTGGTACGGGGCCAGCAGGGTGTGCGCCGGCTGGCCGAGGGTGAAGTCGGCGTGGGCTTCGGGGCGCAGTGCGCGGGCGCCGTGCAGGAACCACGCGAGGTCGGCCGCATCGCCCAGAAAGGCGCCGCGCAGCAGCACGCCCAGACAGGACGCGCGGTGGCAGGCCACATAGGCGAGCGCCAGGGTGGCGCCCCACGAGCCGCCCACCAGCAGCCAGGCGGGCAGTCCCAGATGACGGCGCAGCGCCTCCACGTCGGCCACCAGGTGGGGCAGGGTGTTGTGCTCTGTGCAGCCCGGTGGCTCGGAGCGCCCGCATCCACGCTGGTCGAACAGGGTCACGTCCCAGCGCGTCAGGTCGAAGAAGGCGAGGTGGCGTGTGCTGCTGCCACTGCCCGGGCCGCCATGTAGCACCACGGCCGGGCGGCCGCCCGGGGTGCCGTGGCGCGACCACCAGAGGCGGTGGCCATCACCGACATCCAGCCAGCCGGATGCATGCGGGTGCACGCCGTGCGCGGGAGGGTCGAAGGCGGAGGGCGCAGACATGGGTCGATGCTAGCAGCGCGCGGTGCAAGGCGGTGTGCCAAGGGGGTGTCACACGGTGTGTCAGAAAGGAACTCCAGAAATTCATGAGCGGAGGTGCAGGTAAGCCGTGATGGTGGCCGTGCCGCGCGGGCCCTACAGTGAGTTCAGCCGTCACGCCGTGATGGCCTGCGCGGGCAGCCAGCCCGCTCCACCCCTCAAAGGAGATCGTTCATGACCTGGGAAACCCCTGCCGCCACCGACCTGCGCTTTGGCTTCGAAATCACGATGTACATCGCCAACCGCTGAGCTTCGGCTCGGCGAACCTGGTGCGCCGGCTGCCACGGCACTGGCGCACCTGAACCGGATTCCCTTCTGTGAAAATCCGCATTCTGGGCAGTGCCGCCGGTGGTGGCTTTCCGCAGTGGAACTGCAACTGCCACAACTGCCGCGGCTGGCGCGAAGGCACTGTGCGAGCCAAGGCGCGCACCCAGTCTTCGATTGCCGTCAGCGCCGATGACGAACGCTGGCTGCTGTTCAATGCCTCGCCCGACATCCTGCAGCAGCTGCGCGAGTTTCCGGCGCTGCAACCGGGCCGCGCCCTGCGCGACACCGCCATCGAGGCCATCGTGCTGATGGACGCGCAGATCGATCACACCACCGGCCTCTATATGCTGCGCGAGCACCGCCAGCCGTGGGCCATCTGGTGCACGGCGCCGGTGCGCAGCGACCTGATGGGCGGCAACCCGCTGTTCCAGGTGCTGTCGCACTACAGCGGCGTGGCGTGGCACGCGATGCCGCTGGACGAGGCCGGCTTTGCCATCGACCGCCTGCCCGGCCTGCACCTGCAGGCGCTGCCTCTGCTGTCGAACGCCCCGCCTTACTCGCCCCGCCGCGATCAGCCCGACCCGGGAGACAACGCCGGGATGCTGGTTCGTGATGCGCGCAGCGGCCGCAGCCTGTTCTATGCGCCCGGCCTCGGGCAGATGGAGCCCCATGTGTGGGCCGCCATGCAGCAGGCCGACTGCGTGCTGGTGGACGGCACACTGTGGACGGACGACGAGATGATCCGCCTGGGTGCGTCCACGCGCACCGCCCGTGCCATGGGCCACATGCCGCTGAGCGGCGAGGACGGCATGCTGGCCTGGCTCGACCGCCTGCCCGCCACGACGCGCAAGGTGCTCATCCACATCAACAACACCAACCCCATCCTCGACGAGGACAGCCCCGAGCGCGCCGAGCTGGCCCGCCGCGGCGTCGAGGTCGCCGAAGACGGCATGGAGATCATTCTGTGAGCCACACGCACCACCAGGCCCATTGGGTCGACGATGGCCGGCCACGCTGGTCGGCCGACGAGTTCGAAGCCCGCCTGCGCGAAAAGGGCACCAGCTACCACATCCACCATCCCTTCCACGTGATGATGGCCGAGGGCAAGCTCACTCAGAAGCAGATGCAGGGCTGGGTGGCCAACCGCTATCTGTACCAGGTGGCCATTCCCATCAAGGACGCGGCCATTCTGTCGAACTGCCCGGATCGCGAGATCCGGCGCGAGTG
>JAJUHM010000100.1 GCA_029279925.1 Aquabacterium olei | reverse complement strand
GGCCGACCTGGCCCTGAGCCGCTCGCGCCAGCAACTGCGCGAGCTGGCCCAGCACCTGCAGACCAGCATCGAGCAGGAGCGGGCCGCCATCGCCCGCGAGATCCACGACGATGTGGGCGGCGCGCTGACGGCGGTGAAGTTCGATCTGGCCTGGATCGCCCGCCATGCGCCCACCCCGCAGATTGCCGAGCGGGTGCAGCAGGCGCTCGAGTCGGTGGGGCACGCCCACGAGGCCAGCCAGCGCATCATGCACAACCTGCGTCCGGCCATCCTCGAGCAGGGCCTGGTGCCGGCCCTGCAGTGGATGACCGACCGTTTCGGCAAGCGCACCGGCATCCACGCCCTGTTCCGCACCAGCCAGGAGCAGCTCCAGCTGCCGGCCGGCGTGCCGCTGGTGGCCTACCGCTTCGCCCAGGAGGCCCTCACCAATGTCTCCAAACACGCACAGGCCACGCAGGTCAGCGTCGATGTGACCCAGGCCGGTGGCGTGCTGTCCATCGAAGTCACCGACAATGGCCGTGGCCTGAGTGCCGACGACCTGGCCAAGGCCCGGTCATTCGGCATCCGGGGCCTGCACGAGCGGGCGGAAACCGTGGGCGGCTGGGTCGACATCAGCAGCACCCCCGGTGGGACCACGCTCATTCTGTCCGTGCCCTTGTCGGGCCCGGAAAATGGGTTCATCGACCAACTGTTCACCAACCTCGACGTCGACACGCCTTCCGGCGACGCAGACCCGGACGATCCCACGGTATGGGGCTGAGCACATGATCAAAGTCATTCTCTGCGACGACCACGCGCTGATCCGCCGCGGCATCCGCGACACCCTGGCTGACGCCGCCGACATCGAGGTGGTGGGCGAGGCTGCAGACTACGGCGAGCTGCGCGCCCTGATGCGCGACAAGAGTTGCGACGTGCTGGTGCTCGACATCAACCTGCCCGGCCGCAGCGGCCTGGACGTGCTGCACGTGCTCAAGGAAGAAGGCAGCACGCTGAAAGTGCTGGTGGTGTCGATGTACCCGGAAGACCAGTACGCCATGCGGGCGCTCAAGGCGGGCGCCTCGGGCTACCTGAACAAGGGCAGCGACGCCGCCCAGATCGTGGCGGCCGTGCGCACGGTGGCACAGGGCAAGAAGTACGTGACGCCCGAGATGGCGCAGATGCTGGTCGACAACCTGACCACGCCGGCGCAGGAAGACCTGCACCAGAAGCTGTCCGACCGCGAGTTGCAGACGCTGGTGATGATCGCCTCGGGCAAGCGGCTGTCGGACATCGCAGAGCAGCTGCTGTTGAGCCCCAAGACGGTGAGCGTCTACCGCGCCCGCGTGCTGGAAAAGCTCGGGCTGACGAACAACTCCGAGCTCACGGTCTACGCCATCCGCAACGGGCTGGTCTGAACGCCTGGCCCGCCGCGATCGGCCGGATCGACTCCGGCCGCAGGCTGCGTCACTCTTCGAGCATCGAGCGCAGCATCCAGGCTGCTTTTTCGTGCACGTCCAGGCGCTGCGTCAGCAGGTCGGCCGTGGGTTCGTCCGAGGCCTCATCGACCAGCGGGTACAGACCACGGGCGGTGCGCGCCACGGCCTCGTGCCCGTCCACCAGGATGCGGATCATCTCCTTGGCCTTCGGCGGCGTGCCCGGTGCATCCGGCAGGCTGCTGGCCTTGCTGTAATCGGCGAACGAGCCCATGGCCGGGAAGCCCAGGGCGCGAACGCGCTCGGCAATCGGGTCGACCGCATTCCACAGCTCCGTGTACTGCGCCATGAACATGGTGTGCAGCGTGTTGAACATCGGGCCGGTGACGTTCCAGTGGAAGTTGTGCGTGGTCAGGTACAGCGTGAAGGTGTCGGCCAGCAAGGCGTTCAGGCCCTGTGCGATGGCGGCACGGTGCTCGGCGCTGATGCCGATGTCGATCGGGGCCGCGCCCGGGGCCACGGCCACACGGGCAACCTTGGCCGACTTGGCAGCCGATTTGGAGGGGGACTTGTCAGACTTGGCCATGCTGGATCTCTCCTGGAGTGTGTTGAGACGGCGCTGAGCAAAAGGTCAGCAAGAAAAGCTGCTGCTCACTTTAGCGCGACCGCCTCCCTGCACGCGCCATGGCCTTTGAATTGGCTCAATGAACGCCATCGACGCGTTCAATGAGCCCGGCCCGGATGACCAGGTCAGAAGCGCAGGCCGGCGCGGATGCTCGCGCTGGTCGCGTCGCCGGTGCGGTCGGCTTCGAAAGCCAGGTTCACCAGCAGCAGGCTCACGTTCACGCCGGCAAACAGGCGGGTCTGCGTGTAGCGCTCGCGGGCCCAGCGGCCGGTGTCATCCGAAGCCCGGCTCTGCACCAGGCCGACACCGCCGTACGGCGTGACGTTCGCAAAGCCCTTGGACACCGACAGGTCCACGCCCTGGCTGCGCAGGCTCATGTCGCCCAGGCCGCTGGTCTGCGTGTAGAAGCCGCGCACGGCCACGGCCGGGGTCAGCACGCCGCCTTCGATGAAGGCCCACTTGACGTTGCCGCTGACCGCGCGCACCGACGTGCCCGGGATCACGGTGTAGGCCGCCCCCACGTCCACGCCGAAGGGCAAGCCCTTTTCGGCGCGCAGGGTCACAGTCGGCAGCGTGCTCGGCACGTTGTCCGATCCGGTAGCACGCTCGACGATCTTGTGGCTCTTCACGCTGGTGCCACCCAGGCTCACGCCCAGGTCGAAGCCGGTCAGGCCCAGGCCTTCGGCGGGCGCCTGCGGCTTGAAGGCCAGCGTGGCGCTCAGGTCTTCCGACAGCTGGCGGAACTCGGCCTGCGAGGCCAACTGGTCCAGGGCGTTGAATTCATAGGCCTGGGCCGCGGAGGCCGAGCCCAGGGCTGCGGTGATCAGGGCGGCGCGCAGACGGACAGAGATACGGTGAGACATGGATGGATTCGTTCCGGTTGCAAAGAGAGTCGGGATGGGGCTGACGACGCCCGCGCTGCGGCACGCCGTCATGCCCCGTTTCATTCGATCGGGGTGAGCTTGGCCACGCTGAGCATCAGCCATTTCGTGCCATGCCGGCCGAAGTTGACCTGCACACGGGCGTCGGGCCCGCTGCCTTCGAGCGTCAGCACCACGCCTTCGCCGAACTTGGTGTGGAACACACCCTGCCCCACGCGCAGCCCGCCCTCGCTCTTGGCGGCGGCCATGGCCTTGGGCAGCGGCGCCGTCAGGTCCTTGAAGTCGTCTTCCTTGCGGGCACCGCCCCAGGTCTGGCCGCCATAGCCGCCACGGCTGCCGCCACCGTGGGCGCCCTGGCCGCCTTGTCGGTAAGGCTGTGCACCCGCGCCGACCATCGAGCCCATGCCCCGGCCGCTCGACCACGCATCCTGGTAGGACTTGGCAAAGCCCGAGCCGAAGCCCTGGTTGCGGGGCGTGAGCCACTTCAGCGAGGACTCGGGCAGCTCGTCCAGGAAGCGGCTCTTGATGTTGTAGCGCGTCTGGCCGTGCAGCATGCGCGTCTGGCTGAAGCTGATGTGCAGGCGCTGGCGCGCGCGCGTGATGGCTACGTACATCAGCCGGCGTTCCTCCTCCAAGCCCTCGGTGGTGTTCATCGAGTTCTCGTGCGGGAAAAGGCCTTCCTCCAGCCCGGTCAGGAACACGTTGTTGAACTCCAGCCCCTTGGCCGCGTGAATGGTCATGAGCTGGACGGCATCCTGCCCCGCCTGAGCCTGGTTATCGCCGGCCTCCAGCGAGGCGTGCGTCAGGAAGGCCAGCAGCGGCGAGATGATCTCGCCCGTCTCGGCATCGGGCAGCGTGTTGACCAGGGCCACGGCAGCGGGCAGGCCCGCGCTGATGGCGCCGGCCGGCTCGTCCACCGGCAGGGCCACGGCGTCTTTCCCGAAGCCCTCCTGCGTCACGAAGGCCTCGGCCGCGTTCACCAGTTCGGCCAGGTTCTCCAGCCGCTCCTGGCCTTCCTTCTCGGCGCGGTAGAAGTCGGCCAGGCCCGAGGCCTCGACCACATGCTCGATGATCTGGCGCAGCGTCAGGCCGCGCGTGCACTCGCGCATCGCATCGACCAGGGCCACGAAGCCCTGCAGGTTGGCGCCGGTCTTGCCGGGCACGGCCGTCACGCTCTGCGCCAGGCTGCGGCCCGTGCTCCGCGCCGCATCCTGCAGCAGCTCGACGCTGCGCGCCCCGATGCCCCGCGCCGGGAAGTTCACCACGCGCAGGAAGCTCGTGTCGTCGTTCGGGTTCTCGATCAGGCGCAGGTAGGCCAGCGCGTGCTTGATTTCCGCGCGTTCGAAGAAGCGCAGGCCACCGTACACCTTGTAGGCCACGCCCGCGTTGAACAGCGCCGATTCGATCACCCGCGACTGCGCGTTGCTGCGGTAGAGCACCGCCACCTCGTGCAGCGGGTGCCCCTCGCGGTGCAGCAGGCGGGTTTCCTCCACGATCCACTGGGCCTCGGCGTAATCGCTCGAAGCCTCGTACACGCGGATGGGCTCGCCCTGGCCCGCGTCGGTGCGCAGGTTCTTGCCCAGGCGCTTGCTGTTCTGGGCGATCAGCGTGTTGGCCGCATCCAGGATGTGGCCGAAGCTGCGGTAGTTCTGCTCAAGCTTGATGACCTTGGGCACGCGGAACTCGCGCTCGAAGTCGGCCATGTTGCCCACCTGGGCGCCCCGGAAGGCGTAGATGCTCTGGTCGTCATCCCCCACGGCGAACAGGCTGGTGCCCGTTTCTTCGGGTCGGCCCGCAAACATCTTCAGCCACAGGTACTGCAGCCGGTTGGTGTCCTGGAACTCGTCGACCAGGATGTGCTGGAAGCGACGCTGGTAGTGGGCGCGCACCTCCGGGTGGTCGCGCATGATCTCGTAGGTGCGCAGCATCAACTCGGCAAAGTCGACCACGCCTTCGCGCGCGCACTGGTCCTCGTAAGCCTGGTACACGGTCAGCTGCATGCGGCCCAGTTCGTCGCGCGGCTGGATGTCCTTGGGGCGCAGGCCATCTTCCTTGCAGTTCGCAATGAACCAGGTGGTCTGCTTGGGCACGCACTTCTCCTCGTCGTACTTCAGCGCCTTGATGATGCGCTTGACCGCCGAGAGCTGGTCCTGCGTGTCGAGGATCTGGAAGGCCGACGGCAGGCCGGCAATGCGGGCGTGCGCGCGCAGGAAGCGGTTGCACAGGCCGTGGAAGGTGCCGATCCACATCGCCCGGGTGTTCACGGGCAGCATGGCCGACAGACGGGCCTGCATCTCCTTGGCGGCCTTGTTGGTGAAGGTCACGGCCATGATGCTGGCCGGCGTGGCCTGGCCGGTCTGCAGCAGCCAGGCGATGCGGGTCGTGAGCACGCGGGTCTTGCCCGAACCGGCGCCGGCCAGGATCAGGGCAGGCCCGGGCGGGGCCGTCACGGCGGCAAGCTGCTCGGGATTCAGCCCGGCCAGCAAAGAAGAGGAGCCGGCGGCGTGCGAGGCCGCCAGGCCGGAGGGCGCGTTGTGCTCGGTCATCGACCGATTTTAGGCGGCATTGCCCTGCCGCCTGGGTCGCCGCGCGCCGCTCAGGCCCCTTGGGGCACAGGCGAGCCCAAGGCCATGTCACGCGTCAGCAAACGCGACATCAGCTCGCCCACACTGCGGATCTGGTCGCCGAAGGGCAAGGCCCCCGCACCGCGGAAGAACAGCCCCTTGCTGACGTCCCCCCGCAGGGCGGCGGCCAGCTGGTTGTCGATGCAGAACTGCCCCCAGCCTGCCAGGCCATCGCGCAGCCCGCATTGCGCCAGGCAGTCGAAGGCCTTGGTGCAGCGCTTGCGCACCTGGGTCACGGCCTGCAGGCGGTCTTCCACGCGCAGGTAGGCCTTGAGCCAGGGGGTCATCACGGCGCGGGCGGGCAAGCCGGCCACGCTGGTGAAGGTGGTCAGGTCCTCGTCGCGGGCCTCGGCCAGCACGCGCTTGAACTCGGGGTGCGCGTCAGATTCCTGCGTGACCGCGAAGGGCGTGCCCAGCTGCACGGCGGCCGCACCCAGGTCTTGCAAGCGCTGGATGTCTTCGAAGGCTCGGATGCCGCCTGCGGCAATCAGCGGCACCTCCTTCTCGATCCCGGCGTCACGCAGAAAAGCCCGCACGGCCGGGATGACGTTCTCGAAGTCGAATCGCGTGTCCTGCAGGTCGGCCACCTTGGCGGCCCCCAGGTGGCCACCAGCCAGGCGCGGGTGCTCGATCACGATGGCATCGGGCAGGCGTTTCTTGCGCTCCCATTTGCGCACCACCAGCTGCACGCCCCGGGCATCCGACAGGATGGGCACCAGCAGCGCGTCGGGATGGTCCTGCGCCAGGTCCGGCAGGTCGAGCGGCAGACCGGCGCCCACGACCACGGCGTCGATGCCGCATTCCAGCGCCCGTTTGATGGCCGGCGCGTACTCGCTCACCGCCCGCATCACATTGACCGCGAGCAGGCCACGCCCTTGCGACAGCGCACGGGCTGCCGCGATCTCGCGCTCGAGCGCTTCCAGGTTGGCCTCGTCGATCTGGGCCTTGGTGTCTTCGTCCTGGCCGATGCGCGAGGCCAGCCCCTGCGTGCGCGCCATCAGGTCGGGATGATGCCGACGCAGGTCGACGGACGACAGGGTGCCCACGCCGCCCGCTGCGGCCACCGAACCGGCCAGCCGGTGCGCCGACACGCCCACGCCCATGCCCCCCTGCACGATGGGCAGCAGACTGCGCCCGCCCAGAGACAAAGGCCGCAGGCCACTGCGCGCCAGCAGGTCGGACAGCTCAGGAGGAACGTGGGACGGATCGATCATGACGGGGCCAGGCAGAAGCGCATCAGCGCGGAACCGCCACGGTAGCCGTGCGCAGCAGTGCGCTGCTTGCCCCAGGTCAACGGCCCGGTGTGCCGTGATGCGGAGACGAGACGGCCGACGCTTGCGCCGACGCTGCGCGCGCAGCGAGCACGCCTCCTGCCAGCCCGACCACCGATCGGACCAGGGGCTGCCAGCGCTGCCACGCCTGCCAGGCCACCCACAGGCGTCCGCCCAGGGACACCACGCCAGTGGCCCGACGCGGGCGCCACAGCAGCCAGGCCAACGCCAGCCCGCCCAGCAGCCAGGGGCGCTGACGCAGCCACTGCCCGACCCCCACCACCCGGTCCAGCACCCGCTCGGCGGGCGACACCAGGGTCAGGTAGTCCTGGCCCAGTTGCCGCCGCAGCAGGGCGCTCTGCGCCAGCAAGGCGCGCTTGCGAGCCTGGCGGTTCACGGGCGCCCCTCCGTGGCAGACGACCCGGCGGGCGACGAAGGCTGAGGGTGCGGCTCGGCCAGCGCCCCCAGCAAGGCGGAGCGGTCGGCTTCGAGCTCAGCCAGCGTGGCAGGCAGAAGCCCGTCGTGGCCCGACCACAGCCGGCGGATCTGCCACCAGGCGGTGCCTGCGGCCACCCCCAGCAACACCGTCACCCCACCCAGAGCGGTCAGGCGGTGCGTGTCCCAGAACAGCACCGTCACGAACACCGCCACGAACGCCAGCGTGAAGCACCCGAGCACGACGGCCGCAGCCCCCCAGGCCAGCGTCGCGAGCAGGCGGTCCCGCTCTTCTTCCAGCTCGAGCGAGAGCAAGGCCAGCCGGTTGTGTCCCAGAGCCACCAGCGTGGCCAGCAGGCCGCGCACGGACGCCGTCAGGCGCCCCGATGCGCTGGCCGCTCCGGAGGGAACGGCTTCACTCATGCGACGGCATCGATGACGACAGCATCGGCATGCCGGCGGCTCAGCGGCGGCCGATCACCACGCCCAGCAGCAGGCCCACGCCCGCTGCCACGCCGATGGCCTTCCAGGGGTTCTCGTGCACATAGCCATCGGTCGCCTTGGCCGCTGCCTTGGCCTTGTCCACGACCGCGGCCTGGGCCTCGATCAGGCCGTCCTTGGCGTGCGACAGGGTCGCCTGCAGTCGGCCGCGCACATGTTGCAACTCTTCGGCGCTGTCGCCCGCCGTGGCCCGCAGCAGGGCCTCGGCATCGGCCAGCACGCGCTTGAGGTCGGCGGCCAGTTGTTCCTTGTGGGCTGCGGTGGTGTCGCTCATGTCTTGCTCCTTGCGTGTGGTGGGTGAAACAGAAACGGGAAAAAAATCAGCCGTGCAGAACCAGCAGCGGCACCTCGCTGTGGGCGAGCACGCTCTTGGTCAACGAGCCGTGAATCAGCGCGTCCAGGCCATGGCGTCCGTGCGTGGCCATCACGATCAGGTCGCAGCCCTGGCGCTTGGCGGTGTCGACGATGGCGTCCTGCACGCTGTCGGTGATGACGAACTGTCCGTCGAACGGCACGCCCGCCGCCTTGGCCTTGTCGGCAAAGGCCTGCAGCACCTCGCGGGCATGGGCCTCGCAGCGCTTTTCATGCTCCTGAAACGTGGCCACGTCATAGGCCACGGCCGACTGCTCGACGACCAGCACGGGCAGCGGCGGCTCGGCCGTGAAGCCGGTGATCGACGCGCCCAGCATCTTGGCCAGACCGATGCTGTGCTCGATCGCCTTGTTGGACAGATCGCTGCCGTCCACCGGCACCAGAAGATGTTCGTACATGACAGGCCTCCTTGAACCAGACGGTGACCTCATGGTCGCCCTGCCCCATGCTAGGACGACAAGACCCTGCTTGCCAAGTGCTTTACCGAGCAGATACACAGCGCCATCCCCTGCGCCCTTGATCCAGGGCAGCGTGGATGCGTCGCGTTGTGGCGTGGCAGGAACGCTGGCGCCCGACCTAAAATCGCACTTTGCGCCGCGCACGCCGTTCGTGCGACGACCCACCGGGCCCTGCCCCGCACCACACAATGACCGAACTCGCCAAATCCTTCGAACCCGGCCCGATCGAGGCCCTGTACGGCCCGCAGTGGGAACAACGCGGCCTGTACAAGCCCACGCTCGATGCGGCCAAGCCCTCGTTCTGCATCCAGCTGCCGCCCCCCAACGTGACCGGCACCCTGCACATGGGCCACGCGTTCAACCAGACCATCATGGACTCGTTGACGCGCTACCACCGCATGAAGGACCACAACACGCTGTGGATCCCGGGCACCGACCACGCCGGCATCGCCACGCAGATCGTGGTCGAGCGCCAGCTGCAGGAAAAGGGCCAGTCACGCCACGACCTGGGCCGCGAAGCCTTTGTCGCCAAGGTGTGGGAGTGGAAGGAAAAGTCCGGCTCGACCATCACCCAGCAGATGCGCCGCATGGGCGACTCGGTCTCTTGGGAGCACGAGTACTTCACCATGGACGACAAGCTGTCCAAGGTCGTCGTCGAGACCTTCGTGCGCCTGTATGAAGAAGGCCTGATCTACCGGGGCAAGCGCCTGGTCAGCTGGGACCCGATCCTCAAGTCCGCCGTGTCGGACCTCGAAGTCGAGAGCGAGGAAGAAGACGGCTCGATGTGGCACATCCGCTACCCGGTCGAGGGCTCGGACGCCAGCCTGGTCGTGGCCACCACCCGCCCTGAAACCCTGCTGGGTGACACGGCCGTCATGGTCCACCCCGAAGACGAGCGCTACACCGCGCTGATCGGCAAGCAGGTGCGCCTGCCCATCACCGGCCGCCTGGTGCCCGTGATCGCCGACGAGCACGTCGACAAGGCGTTCGGTACCGGTGTCGTCAAGGTCACACCGGCCCACGACACCAACGACTACCAGGTCGGCCTGCGCCACAAGCTGCCGATGCTGACCATCTTCGACCTGGAAGCCAAGGTCAGCGCGCACGAAGCCACCGACATCCCTGTCGAGTACGTGGGCCTGGACCGCTTCGTGGCCCGCAAGCAGATCGTCGCCAAGCTCGAAGCCGACGGCCAGCTGGTCGAGGTCAAAAAGCACAAGCTGATGGTGCCGCGCTGCGCCCGCACCGGCCAGGTCATCGAGCCCATGCTGACCGACCAGTGGTTCGTGGCCATGACCAAGCCCGGCGCCGGCGGCAAGAGCATCGCCGAACAGGCCATCGAGGCGGTTGAATCGGGCGACGTGAAGTTCGTGCCCGAGAACTGGGTCAACACCTACAACCAGTGGATGAAGAACATCCAGGACTGGTGCATCAGCCGTCAGCTGTGGTG
>JAJUHM010000099.1 GCA_029279925.1 Aquabacterium olei | reverse complement strand
CTTGCCGGCGATGACGTGCATCAGCGGGCCGCCCTGGATGCCGGGGAAGATGGCCGAGTTGATCTTCTTGGCGATCTCTTCCGAGCGCATCAGGATGATGCCGCCACGCGGGCCGCGCAGGCTCTTGTGGGTCGTCGAGGTGACCACATCGGCGTGCGGCACCGGGTTCGGGTAGACGCCCGCGGCGATCAGGCCGGCGTAGTGGGCCATGTCCACCATGAAATAGGCACCGATTTCCTTGGCGATCTTGGCGAAACGCTCGAAATCGATGCGCAGGGCGAAGGCCGAGGCGCCGGCGATGATCAGCTTGGGCTTGTGCTCACGGGCCAGGGCTTCCATCGCGTCGTAGTCGATGTCTTCCTGGGCGTTCAGGCCGTAGGACACGACCTTGAACCACTTGCCCGACATGTTCAGCGGCATGCCGTGGGTCAGGTGGCCGCCTTCGGCCAGGCTCAGACCCATGATGGTGTCGCCGGGTTGCAGCAGGCCGAAGAACACGGCCTGGTTGGCCTGCGAGCCGGAGTTCGGCTGGACGTTGGCGGCTTCGGCGCCGAACAGCTTCTTCAGGCGGTCGATCGCCAGCTGCTCGGTGACATCGACGTGCTCGCAGCCGCCGTAGTAGCGCTTGCCGGGATAGCCTTCGGCGTACTTGTTGGTCAGCTGGGAGCCCTGGGCTTCCATCACCGCCGGCGAGGTGTAGTTCTCGGAGGCGATCAGCTCGATGTGGTCTTCCTGACGGGTGTTCTCGGCCTGGATGGCGGCGAACAGTTCGGGATCGACGTTGGCAATGGTGTGCTTGGCGCGGTCAAACATGACTTGGCAGTCCTCTTCATGGTGTGAAGACCCGCGGCCCGAATCCCGCCAGGATGACGAGGTCGGCGTGAGGGCTGCCCAGGCGAACGGCTTGGCGACACGGTGCGGGCACCGGCCGGCTGCGCTTCCCGGTGGTTCACCACCTCAGACAGGCCGTTCTGCCAGAAAACAGAAACAAAGCCGTCGTGTATCGCCAGTCGCGCAGCAATTGGAATTGTAGCGGAGGGCGGCTGGTGCCGCCACCTGCGCGCCGGGGTCGACCGTCCCGGCGCAAGGCCATTCAGTGCAGGGACAACAGGGCCACCTGTTCGGGGCGGTGCGCGGCAGGCTCCCCCGGGTTCACGCCCGAGGCCGAACCACCAGGCTGGGCGCCGGCTGGCGGCGCGGCCACCGGCACAGCCTGGACTGCGGCGGGCGCCGCGGCCGGCGTGGCAGCCTGCACGGAAGCCTGTGGCAAGGGCGACATCACCGGCACCTGGCGGCCAGCCGCCACCTGACGCAGGTAGGCCTGTTCCGCCAGCACCTTCGCCCCGTAGCCGCCGTCGTCGGGCAGATTGGCTGCGCCCACGTAGTACTTCAGGCCCCCTTCGAGACTGCCCGCCCGGCGGATGCAGTCGCGCAGCACCTGCACCCCCACGCGGAGGTTGGTGATGGGGTCGAACGCGGCATTCTGTCCACCGAAGATGGCGTACTTGTCGTGGTGGATGCGGGTCATCACCTGCATCAACCCCTGTGCGCCCACATGGCTCTGCGCGAAGGGGTTGAACCCCGACTCGATCGCCATCACAGCCAGCACGAGGGTGGGCTCCACGCCCATGTGCTGCCCGACTGACCAGGCCTCCTGAACAAGACGGCTGATGGGCTCCGGCGCGACGTTGTAGCGGCGGGCGATCCAGTAGGCCACGGCGGCCTGCTGGCGGTTCAGCTCCTTGGGGTTGGCTGCCGTGGCCCGCTGGATGGCTTCGGGCTCGGCCAGCTCGGCCAGGGCCGACGCGTCTTCGGCATCGGCGTCCTGTGCCACGCGCTGCTCGGCCCTCTGCAGCAGCCAGCTCAGCGCGCGCCCCTCCAGATCGTGGCGCAGATCGGGCCGGTGCGCCAGAAACAGGGCTGCAGCCACCGCGGCCAGGCCCAGCATCGCCAGGGCGTTGTGGCTGACGCAGCGCAGGCCACCCATCACGTCGGACAAGAACAGGCGGACGGCGGCCATCACGCCACCTGCCGCGGTGCGGGCGGCTTTCGCCCGCTCGGGAACCACAGGTGCGGTCGGCACAAGGCCTTCCGCTGCACGGTCAAACGCTGTCATGGTGCTCCTTTCGCCACCGGCACCCGGGACACGACGACGTCAGGCCAACGACCTGACTGCGCCACGCCCGAGCGGCAGTGATAATGGCCCCGGCTGGACGATGGCGGCGCTGTGCAAAGGCGCAGAGCCATCACGAAAGGCAGGTCCGAACGACATGGACCGCGAGGGTGTGCCAGGGCTGGCAGCGTTGCGCCTCATGGTCGAGGCGCAAGGGATAACCCGGAAAAATCAGACTCCGGGCTCAACGGAGGCGGATTCTAGGCAGCCTTGAAATAACCAGTCAAGCATAACGGATTCATTCTTTATAACTTCACACAATGAAATACCGCGATCTTCGGGACTTTGTCGGCGGCCTCGAAGCCCAAGGCGAACTCCGCCGGGTCAGCGAACCCGTGTCGGTTCACCTTGAAATGACGGCGCTGTGCGACCGCGTGCTGCGCGCCGGCGGACCGGCCATCTGGTTCGAGCACCCCACCGGTCGGGGCACCCCCGAAGCCCCCGGCCGACGCCATGCCATCCCCGTGCTGGCCAACCTCTTCGGCACCCCCCGCCGGGTGGCCCTGGGCATGGGGGCTCAGGATGTGAGCGAGCTGCGCGACATCGGTCGGGTGCTGGCCAGCCTGAAGGAGCCGGAGCCCCCGCGCGGACTGAAGGACGCCGGCAAGCTGCTGCACATGGCCAAGGCGCTGTGGGACATGAAGCCCGCACAGGTGCGCCGCGCAGCCTGCCAGGAAGTGGTGCTGGAGCAGGCCGATGTCGACCTCACGGCCCTGCCCATCCAGCACTGCTGGCCGGAGGACGCGGCGCCGCTGCTGACCTGGGGGCTGGTCGTCACGCGCGGGCCGCAGAACGTGCCCACGCCCCGCCGCCGGCAGAACCTCGGCATCTACCGCCAGCAACTCATCGGCCGACGCCAGCTCATCATGCGCTGGCTGGCGCACCGTGGCGGCGCACTCGATTTCCGCGAGTTCGCGCTGGCCAACCCGGGCCGCCCCTTCCCCATCGCGGTGGCACTGGGCGCCGACCCAGCCACGATCCTGGGTGCCGTGACCCCGGTGCCCGACAGCCTGAGCGAGTATCAGTTTGCCGGCCTGCTGCGCGGCAGTCGCACGGAGGTGGTCGACACCGGGGTGGGCGAAGGCGACCTGCGCCTGCAGGTGCCCGCATCGGCCGAGTTCGTGCTGGAAGGGCACATTCCCACCGCCCCGACCGGCTATGAGGGCGTGAGCGAGCACGGCGTGCCGGTGAAAGAGAAAGGCGGCTACCTGCACGCGCTGGAGGGGCCGTTCGGCGACCACACGGGCTACTACAACGAGCAGGACTGGTTCCCGGTGTTCGAGGTGACGCGCATCACGCACCGCGACAACCCGGTCTACCACTCGACCTACACCGGCAAGCCGCCTGACGAACCTGCTGTGCTGGGCGTCGCGCTGAACGAGGTCTTCGTGCCCATCCTGCAGAAGCAGTTTCCCGAGATCGTCGATTTCTACCTGCCGCCCGAGGGTTGCAGCTACCGCATGGCCATCATCAGCATGAAGAAGGCCTATCCAGGGCACAGCAAGCGCCTGATGTTCGGCCTGTGGAGCTTTCTGCGTCAGTTCATGTACACGAAGTTTATCGTGATCGTCGACGACGACGTGAACATCCGCGACTGGCAGGAAGTGATATGGGCCATCACCACCCGCATGGACCCGGTCCGCGACACGACCCTGGTGGACAACACGCCGATCGACTACCTCGACTTCGCATCACCCATCAGCGGACTGGGCGGCAAGATGGGCCTGGACGCAACCAACAAGTGGCCGGGCGAGACCCAGCGCGAATGGGGCCGCACGATCACCATGCCGGACACGGTCGAGCGGCGGGTTGACGACCTGGTCGCCGCCATCCTGCAGCCTTCAAAGCGCGCTTGAACGCGGGTCGCAGCCCCCGGTTCGTGCCGCAGGACGCGGCATGCCGCCGAAGATGTAACAAGGGCTTGCGGGACCCATGGGGCGGGCGTAATCTTCACTCACCTGCTCGATGCAGGCACCCCAAGGGACGCAGTCACTGCGTCCTGGGAAGCGGCAGACAATGTGTCTCTGCCCTTTCCTCGGACGGCCCGCGCGCCGCTCCAACCCCCGGCTTAGTCCGGGGGTTTCTCGTTTCAGGCCCCGGCGAACCACCCCAGCCACTCGCGCGCCACCTGGCGCACATTGCTCACGCCATCGGTCGAGGGCAGCCAGTCCAGCAGCGGACGCTCGCTGGGACGCCAGTACGCCACCGGCGCCGGTGTGACGCGGATGATGGGCCACTCGGGATGCTGCACCAGGGCCTTGCGCGTGGCCTCGATGAAGGCGCGTTGCGCACGCGGCATGTGGACCGCATCGGTGACGAGGACGATCTCACGCACCCCTTGCGGCGCCAGCAGCGCCACGGTGCGCTGGGCGTTCTCGCGGGTGTCGGAAGACGCCCCCTCCACCCAGGTCATGCGCACGCCATGCAGCCGCTCGACCATGCGCGCGGCCACTTCCGCCTCGCTGGAACCCACCTGCCCTCCCTGCTGCGCCCAGCCCACACCGCCACTGAAGCCCAGCGGCAGCCCGGTCTGACGGCTCAGCCAGACCCCGTAGGTCAGACGGCGCTCGGACGAGGGCGACAGGGCCGACACGCCGAACTCCGGCGCCAGCCGCTCCAAGCCGCCGCCCAGCACGATGATGGCGGCCGGCGGCGTCACGGCCGTGCTGCGCGGCGTGCGGCGCGCCTGCGCCTGATGGGCCCGCCCTGTCTCTTCCAGGCGTTGCTGCTGCAGCCCGAACAGGGGGGGCGGCGGCTTCATCGCCCCTTGTTGCAGCCACAGTGCGGTGATCTGGCAACTGCTGAACCACAGGCCCACCACGCCCAGCAGCACCATGGCATGGCCCCAGCCGCGGCGGGGCAGGATCAGCCGCGCCCCCACGAGCACCAGCACCAGAAACGGCACAGGCGGCAAGGCGAGCGCCGTGAGCAGAGGTTTGTAGGTGGCCCAGTCCGCCATGTCGTCGTTCCTCCGTGATGCGTGAACAGCGCGGGGCCCGACACACCCGGTGACAGCCATGCGGTCTGCCCCGCAGCGCAGCAAGGTCGGGGCCGGCGCCCGATAATGAGGCAGTCTAAGCGGAGACCCAGCCATGCCATCCAGCCCCACTGCATCCCCAGCGAACGCAGCCGAAGCCACCTTTGCGGGAGGCTGCTTCTGGTGCACCGAGGCCGTCTTCCTGCCGCTGCGCGGCGTGCTCAGCGTCGAGTCGGGCTACAGCAACGGCCACGACCCGGCGCCCACCTACGAAGCGGTGTGCGGCGGTCAGACAGGCCATGCAGAAGTCGTCCGCATCCGATTCGATCCCGACCAGATCAGCTACCGCCAGTTGCTGGCGGTCTTCTTCGCCACGCACGACCCGACATCACTCAACCGCCAGGGCAACGACGTGGGCACGCAGTACCGCTCCGCCGTCTTCACGCACGACACCGAGCAGGCACTGGAGGCGCGTGCCTTCATCGAGCAACTCACGACCACCGCGGTGTACACACAGCCGATCGTGACCGAGGTGACGCCCGTGGCGAACTACCACCGCGCCGAGGCCTACCACCAGGACTACTTCGCGCAGCACCCGCACCAGGGCTACTGCGCTTTCGTGGTGGCCCCCAAGGTGGCCAAGGCCCAGCAGGCTTTTGCCGACCTGCTCAAGCCCTCCGCCTGATCCCGACGGGTCAGGGCGCCAGACGCTGCCTCAGCCAGCTGCCGTCGGGTTGCCGCACATAGGCAATGCGGTCATGCAGGCGCGAGGGGCGCCCCTGCCAGAACTCCCACCGGTCGGGCACCAGGCGGAAACCACCCCAGTTCGGCGGACGGGGCGGGTCGTCCCCCAGTTCCGCCTGACGCCGGGCCCAGGCCGCCTCAAGCTCGGCGCGGGAGGCCAGCACCTGGCTCTGCGGTGACACCCAGGCGCCGATGCGCGAGCCCAGCGGACGGCTGCGGTAATAGCCATCGGACTCGGCATCGCTGACACGCTCGACGCGGCCCTCGATGCGCACGACGCGTTCCAGTTCACCCCAGAAGAACTGCATGGCGGCAAAGGGGTTCTGCGCCAAGTCCTGGCTCTTGCGGCTGTCGTAGTTGGTGAACCAGACCAGCCCCTGCGCATCGGCCCCCTTGAGCAGCAGCACGCGGGTGGATGGTCGACCATCGGCCCCCACCGTGGCGACCGTCATGGCGTTCGGCTCCAGTGCCCGCGCGTGCACGGCCTCGTCAAACCAACGATGGAACTGGTCGATCGGCTCGGGTGCGACCTGCGCCTCGTCGAGTTCGGCCTGTTCGTAGCTCTTGCGCATCTGCGCCAGATCGTGAGGAGAAGATTTGTCCATGGCGCCAGTATCGGGCACATCGGCGCCCCGTGACGATGACGGACGTCAAGCCCCGCCGCGCGGGTATGCACTTAGGTAAAGGCACGGTGGTGCGGTGCAACAAACGGCACGACACTGGTGCACAGCCAGCCCCTCGCCATCATGCTTCGCCCTGCCACCGTCATTGTTCTCGCCAGTCCGGCGCCCGATTCGGGCACCGCTCATGGCGGAAGCGTGGACAGCGCCGCCAGGGCTTTGACATGCACCCTACAGAGAGTGATCGAAAGCGGGCTGCCAGCGTTGGTGGTTACAGCCCCGGAGATGGTCTCCACGGCCGGAGCCATGATGCCGTTTTCGAACGTGCTGCCACTGGAAGACAACTGGGGCACCGCCCCTGGCAACTGGATACCCGCTGCGATCAAGGCCGGCGTGGAGGCCAGTGCAAGTGCGGGAGGATGGATCCTACTGCCCGTCCGACCACAGCCTCCATCTGGAGAGCAACTTCAGGCGATGGCAAACAGCCTGACCTCGGCGCCGCTGGTCAAGGCTGCTGAGCCGTCCCCCGCTCCCGCCATGGGCGTCGGCGCAGAGCTCTTCTCAGAGCTGGTCCGCCTCACGCACGCAAGGGATTTGAACCGCTTGGCGAGCCGATACCCAGTAGCTACTTTGAACAAGTGAGCACATCATCGTTCTAGGGATGAGGCGGCTTTACGGCCGACCCACACCTTTTCGCCTTGAATCAGAATGAATAGCCGAGGCTTATGTTGAAGATGGTGTTGTCCAATGTTTGCTTTTGCTTGCGGGTGTAAGTACCCAGATCGCTCCCGCCCTTGGTTTCCGCAATCAACTGGGTCAATTTCGTCACCAAATTGGAGTCGATGTACGCACGATTACGCGGATTTTGTGTCGCATTGATTTGGTCCACGACCGTCTGAGGATAGTCCTGCAATACGCCGTCACCGGTCTTGAACATCGTGTTGTACGTCGTAACAGTTGCCTCGGTCTTGATCTGCACCGTGCCAATGGCAACACTCAGGTGCATGTTGTCGCTCAGCCGTGCCATCAAGCCCGCAAACGGCCCTACCCCGAACGCGTTCTTCAGCTTGGCTGTGCTGCGCCCCCCGACATAGCTGTCATACGCGCTCGTTGTACGCGTGTCAAAGAAGACGGCGTAAGTGCCACCGATGCCGAGATAGGGCCGCACGCGCTGATCGCGCGGACCGAAATAGCGACCCAGCACCGCGAGAGGGGGGAGCATCTTGGTCTCTAGGATCTGCTTGCCGTTGAGGCCATTTGGTCGACCGCGGGCGTTTACCCCTTCGCCATAGGCTTTGACTGTCAGAGGAGCAGCCAGCACATAAGCCTCCGCCACCCAGGTATGGTCGTCACTCAACCAGTACCCGATGCTGAGCGTCAACGTCGCAGAATCGCCCGCCTTGGACTTGATGCCCGGCGGCGTTCCTAACGCGAGACCATTGCGCTCCAGGGTCGCGGCCAGGATATTGACGCCGTCGATCCCGGAATACGCCTTCAATTCATCTCCGGTCTCCACGGCAGCCAAGTTGTAATCCAGGTTGGCTGCACTCAGGGGATGCTCATCAGGCAGAGAGTCACCATAAGCCGCGGCGGCCCGGATGTCTGCCGCGGTAACCACGGGCCCTGTCACGTCAACCGCATCGCTGGATTTCGTCTTGACTCCGATACTCGTGTACCCCAGCCGCATGAAGAGATTGCCCCGTACCGCATTGGACAGTTGCTTGGCCATGTAGGGGTCTGGCGAAGCACTCTGCGCGGCCGCGCCACCGGCCGCACCGGCCAGGGCTGCCATCGCAGCAAGGTTCAGAGCGAAGCGTCCACAGCGACTCATGATGTCTCCGTTAACCGTTCAACGTTTTCATTTTCCATGATGAAAACAGCCGCTCACGTGAGCGCGAGCGGCTGCTCTCATGAGTGAAGTGGGCGACCCACTTCACTGCGTCTTCCCGAGACGGCTTACTTGGCGCGGCGACGTGCCACGGCAGCAATGCCGACCAGACCCAGGCCCATCAGGGCGTAGGTGGAGGGCTCGGGGATGGGCGGCGTGGCCGCCTTGGTCGCGGTGATGGTCGACACGATCGAGCCGTAGCTGGTGATGCCGCGCATTGCCACGATGCCGGTCTCGGTCAGGCCGAGCGCCTTGGCAAAGGTGTTGAAGGCATCTCCGGTGGTGCCGCCAGCGATCGTCAGACCGGTGATGTTGGTGATGGCGGTGCCATCCTTCAGCGCGGTGTCACCCGTGATCGAGGCGATGTCCCACAGGTAGTAGTTGGTCTTCGAACCCACGCCGTTGGCACCGTTGATGTCCACGTACACGCGCTTGGCCACCAGGTCGACGTTGATGTTGGTCACCGACAGCGAGCCACCGGTCGAAGCCAGGTTTTCTTCGCCTTCGATCTCAGCCGGAGCGACCATCAGGGCGCCACCCGAGGTGGAGGCGCGGGTCACCTGCCCCGACACCGTGTCGACGACCAGCGAGGTGATGGGCGCGTTGAACACCGGACGGTTGCCCTCGGTGTTGTTGTACTTGCCGGTGGACGTCTTCACCAGCGTGGCGGTGGCCGGGGAGACGGCCGACAGCTGGATGCCGCCGGTGTTGATCGCGGTGACCAGGGAACGGTCGAAGGTCAGGGCGCCGGTGCCGCCCGTCAGGGTGTAGCCATTGACCGAGCCGCCCACGGTCACGGTCTGCGAGGCAGCGCTGGCAGCGCCGACTGCCACGAGGGCAGCCGCGGCGACGATGCTCTTCATTGCAAGTTTCATCTTTATCTCCACTTCAAAGCGGCCCTTTGGGACTTCTCTGCGCTCCGAAGGCATCCGCGTGTTCCTTCGGTTCGCACAGACCTTTAAACGTCTGTTCGTATGAAGGATAGTGGGGCCGCCGGTGTGGAGACAACGCGGGGGACCCTGCCGGGACGTGATTAATTCCCCTGGAAAACACGGAGGCACCGCGCGCCCCCCCGCGTTCGTGCGTCGGGGTTACCCCCGACATGCCTTCAAAGCGTGACTTTGGCGAACTTGCGCTTGCCGACCTGGATCACGAAGGTACCGCGTTGAATCTTGAGACTTTTTTCACGGACGACTTCCCCGTCGACGCGCACGCCGCCCTGCTCGATGAGGCGCAGTCCTTCGCTGGAAGAAGCCACCAGGCCCGCCTGCTTGAGCAACACGCCGATGCCCAGGCCCTCGTCTGTCGCAGTCAGCGTGAGCTCGGGAATGTCGTCCGGAATTCCTCCGCGTGCGCGGTTGACGAAATCCTGCAACGCCTCGTCCGCGGCCTGAGCGCTGTGAAAGCGCGTGACGATTTCCTTGCCCAGCAGCACCTTGGCATCCCGCGGGTTGGCGCCGGCTTCGCAATCGGCCTTCAACCGCGCAATCTCGTCCAGCGGACGGAAGCTCAGCAAGGTGAAGTACTTCCACATCAGGTCGTCGCTGATGCTCATCAGCTTGGCGAACATGGTGTTGGCCGGCTCGCTGATGCCGATGTAGTTGTTCTTGGACTTCGACATCTTCTCGACGCCGTCCAGGCCTTCCAGCAGCGGCATCGTCAGGATGCACTGGGG
>JAJUHM010000098.1 GCA_029279925.1 Aquabacterium olei | reverse complement strand
GAGCCACGGAAAACAAAAAGGGCAAATTCGACCAAGCCAACGGCTCGACCCTTTTTCTCGACGAGATCGGTGACATGAGCCAGAAAAGCCAGGCCAAGGTGCTGCGTATTCTTCAAGAACAGAAGTTCGAGAGCCCTCGGTGATGACAACCTGCTCGGGCCCGCAGTTCACGCCGCGGGAGGCCCGCAGGTAGGTCGCGATCGCCTGACGCAACTCGGGTTCACCAGCCGCATCGCGGTAACCCGCGTCGCGCCACGTGCTGTGGCGCACCGCCCGCGCGGCCACCCGCTGCCAGACCGGCCAGGGAAAGGCATCCAGCGCCGGGTTGCCCGGGACGAAGGGGCGCATCTGCTCCTCGGCTGAGCGCGGCCTCTGGAAACCGGTGGACCGGCTGGACAAGGCTGGCATCGCCACGCCGCGGGACACCCTGCGTCCCGGGCGCTCGAGGGCGCGGACGACCGTCCCCTGGCGGTCTGCCTGCACATACCCCTCGGCCGCCAGCTGCTCATAGGCGTACAGCACGGTGTTGCGGGCCACCTTCAGCGCGCTGGCCAGCCCCCGCGTGGAAGGCAGCACCGCCCCGGCTTGCAGCCTGCCATCGACCACGGCCTGACGCAGGGCGCGGTAGAGCCGCCGTTGCAGCGGCTCGGGGCCGCCGGGAGCCAGCGTGGGATCGTTCTTCAGCCAGTGAAGGTCCATCATGTCGTGGCCCCATCGTTCGAGCATGTTGTGGCTCTTTCCATGGTGCCACGCGAACCCTATCTTTCGCGGGTCACTTCACCTTTTCAGCCCTGGAGGAGCCCCGCTTGTCTCACGTCAACGACGCATCTCACCCCGGCCTGCCCCCGTCCGAGCGCACCACGATCCGGCGCGCCAGCGAGCGAGGCCACTACGACCGCGACACGGTGCACGCCATCGTGGACGCAGCCTGGCTGTGCCATGTCGCCTTCACCGACACCCGGGGGGGCGACGACGCGACCGAGCCGTTCGCGGTGTGCCTGCCCACGGCCTGCTGGCGCATCGGCAATGCCCTCTACATCCACGGCTCGAACGGCAGCCCGATGATGCAGCGCCTCGCCACCGGGGTCAGCGCCTGCGTGACTGTCACCCATCTGGACGGCCTGGTGCTGGCGCGCTCGGCGTTCTCGCACTCGATGAACTTCCGTTCGGTGGTGGCCTATGGACGTTTCAGCCCCATCCCCGACGCCGACAAGCCCGCTGTGCTGGACGCCTTCATGGCGCGCCTGCTGCCTGGACGGGAACGAGAGGCGCGCCCGGGTGACGACAGCGAACTCAAGGCCACGCTCGTGCTGTCGATGCCTCTGGACGAAGCGAGCGCCAAGATCCGCAACTGGGGCCCGCGGGACAAGGAACGGGACGCCGACCACCCGGCCTGGGCCGGCGTGCTGCCCCTGGTGACGACCCGGCTGGCGCCGGTGCCCGACGAACGGAGCCGAGCCCTCGGTCAGCCCTTGCCGCCTTCGGTCACGGCCTGGCTGGCTGCCGCCCCGGGACCAGCGCCGCTTTCACCTTGAACGGTGTCAGCAGCCCTGCATCACGGCAGGCTCAATGAGCGAGCCAGCTCCGCGGGGGAGGCGGCAGGATCCCAGGACCAATGGGCCAGCATGGGGGCCTGAATGCGCTGCTGAAGCGTGATCAGGTTGGCAGCCTGTTCCGGCATGCCGGGATCGACCCCATTCGCCACCCAGCCGGCCAGCGTCAACCCGCGAGAGACCACGGCCTCCTGTGTGAGCAGGGCGTGGTTCAGGCAGCCCAGGCGCAACCCGACCACCAGGATGACGGGCAGCGCCAGCCGCTGCGCCAGATCGGCACTGGTCACCCACTCGCCCCGGTCGCCGCTGGCGTCCGCCAGGGCGGGCTCGTGCAGGGGCACGATGAAGCCGCCCGCGCCTTCGACCACCACCGCATCGGCATGCTGGCTGAGCGCATGGAAGCTGGCCTCGATGTGGGCCAGGTCGATGCGCTCACCCGCATTGCGGGCGGCAATGTGGGGCGACACCGCGTCGGGCAGGGCATACGGGTTGTCGAAACTGCTCGGCACATGCAGGCTCGATGCCGCCCGCAGCGCCGCGATGTCCTCGTTGAGCCACTGCCCCGGATGCCCGTCGGCACCCGGCACCCAGTCACAGCCGGCGGCCACCGGCTTCATGCCCACCACACGGGCGTGGCCGGCGTTGCGCAAGGCGTGGAGCAAGGCGCAACTGGTGCGGGTCTTGCCGATGCCGGTGTCGGTGCCGGTGATGAAGTAGGCGGGCATGGTGTGTCGCGGTGAGAAAAGGGACAAGCCGTCAGGGCACGGGCACGGTGACCGCGTCTGCCTGAGGCAGCGCGTCGCACTCGCTCAACACCTGATCCAGCACACGCAGCAGCCCCTCGGCCAGGAACGCCTGGTCGGCTTCAGTCAGCACGTAGGGCGGCATCACGTACAGCGTGGCACCGATCGGCCGCAAGAGCAAGCCCGCATCCAGCGCGGCGCGGTGGTAGCGCGCCGCAAACGTCGGCTCGGCCACGTCGATGTCCCAGGCCCAGATCATGCCGATGCGGCGATGGGCCTTGACCCGTGGATGTGCCCGCAGCGGCGCGGTCAGGCCATCGAAGCGGATGGCAGCCTCGCGGTTGCGCGCCAGCACATCGCGGCCTTCGGCATCGCGGGCGGCCAGGGTGTCCAGCACGGCCAGCGCCGCCCGGCAGGCCAGCGGGTTGCCGGTGTACGAATGCGAATGTAGAAAGCCGTGGACGGTGCGGTCGTCGTAGAACGCGGCGTACACGTCGTCGGTGGTCAGCACGGCCGACAGTGGCAGCACACCGCCCGTCAGGCCCTTGCTCAGGCAGATGAAATCGGGCTTGACCGCGATGCCATCGGGCCCGATGGCCTGCTGGTGCGCGAACAGCGTGCCCGTGCGGCCGAAGCCCACGGCGATCTCGTCGGCCACCCAGTGCACCTGGTAACGGTCGCACAGGGCGCGCACGGCCACCAGGTAGGCCGGGTCGTACATCGCCATGCCGGTAGCCCCCTGCACCAGCGGCTCGAGGATCAGCGCCGCCGTCTCTTCGTGGTGCTCGGCCAGCCAGGACTCCAGCGCGGCAATGCAGTGCGCCAGATGGGCTTCCGGGCTCACACCCGGCGCCGCACGGCGTGGATCGGGCGACGGCAGCGTGGCGCTCAGGCGCAGCAGCGGCGCATACGCCTCGCGGAACAGCGGGATGTCGGTGACGGACAGCGCCCCGGCGGTTTCACCGTGGTAGCCGCCTTCCAGCCCGATGAAACGGTGCTTGCCGGGCCGGCCGCGGTTGCGCCAGCTGTGCGCGCTCATCTTCAGCGCGATCTCGGTGGCGCTGGCGCCGTCGCTGGCATAGAAGGCGTGGCCCAGCCCGGTCAGCGCGGCCAGCCGCTCCGAGAGTTCGACCACCGGCGGGTGCGTGAGCCCGGCCAGCATGATGTGGTCGACCCGACCCAGCTGGTCGGTGATGGCCTCACGGATCGGCGCGAAGTTGTGGCCGAACAAGTTGACCCACCACGAGCTGACGGCATCGAGGATGCGACGGCCCTGCTCGTCGATCAGCCAGGGGCCGTCGGCGGCAACGATGGCGCGCGGCGGAAACCGCTCGTGCACCTTCATCTGCGTGCACGGGTGCCAGACGGCCTCGCGGCTGCGTTCGGCCAGGCTGCGGGCGCTCATGGCGCGCTCAGGCTTGCGGGCGGTACACGCAGCGGTCGCCCGCAGCGCGCGAGACGGCCACGCTCGACACCTGCGGAATGCGGCGCTGCACGTGGGCGTGGATGAACACGCTCAGGTTCTCGAGCGTGGGCGCGCCCAGGCCGGCCACTTCGTCGAGGAAGTGGTGATCCAGCTGGCTGCGGATCTCGGCCAGCACCTCGCGCAGCACGGCCAGGTCGACCACCATGCCCGATTCGGGCTGGCGCTCGCCGCGCACCGTCACCTCGGCCGTGTAGGTGTGGCCGTGGATGCGGCGGCTGCCCGCGGCCTCCTCGGGCGAGACATTGCGCTTCAGCGTGTGGGCGGCGTCGAAAGAAAAGGTCTGACTCAGTTCGAACATGATGTTTTCCGAAAGGGCTGACGGGCCCTTTCCGTGTGTCTCAGCGGATGCCCAGTGTCTTGTGGGTCTGCACGCTGAGCAACCAGCGCGGGTGGTCCAGACACCACTGGACCGCCCAGTTCATGGCCTGGTCGCGCGCACCGGGCAGCGCGCTGTCCATGGCCTGCACCCTGAACTGCTGGAAGTCCAGCTTTTCAAAGGCGCGCAGATCGTCTTCGGTGAAGCCGGCCTGCGGCACCACCACCTTGAGTTCATGACCGCGCGTCTGCACCAGGGTCGAGCCGGCTTTCGGGCTCACGCAGATCCAGTCCAGCCCGGCCGGCGCGGCCACCGTGCCATTGGTCTCGACCGCGATCTCGAAACCCTGCGCGTGCAGCGCCAGCACCAGGGCCTCGTCGACCTGCAGCAACGGCTCGCCGCCGGTGAGCACCACAAAGCGCTGGCCCTGTGAGCCCGCGGGCGTGTCGGGCCAGAACGACGCGATGCGCGCGGCCAGTTCGGCCGGCGTGGCGAACTTGCCCCCACCCAGCCCGTCGGTGCCGACGAAATCGGTGTCGCAAAAGCGGCAGACGGCGTCCGCACGGTCGGCCTCGCGGCCCGTCCAGAGGTTGCAGCCCGCAAAGCGGCAGAACACAGCCGGCCGACCGGCGTGCGTGCCCTCGCCTTGCAGGGTGTAGAAAATTTCCTTGACGCTGTAGGTCATCTCAACGCAATCCCGTCCACCAGATCACCAGCGCCGACGACAGCACCAGCGCGCCATAGGTCAACATGGCCCCATCGCGGCCCATCACCAGCAGGCCCGCGATGGATACCACGGCACCCGCGGCCGCCACCCATCGCACCTGCCGCATCCACTGCCCCTTCAGGGCCTTCCACCACACCAGCCGCGCCAACGACGGCGCCAGCACCGCCATGCCCAGCGCGGGCAGGAAGAAATTCACGATGTGGTTGAGGGCGTCCAGCGGTCCCATGGCATTCCGGCAGCAGAGCATGGTCGGAGTCTTGCCCTGCATCAACAAACAACGTCGAAATGGGCGTGCCCTATCGCCGCCATCGAAAAAGGGTGCGCCGCGATGGCACACCCATGGCCAACCCGGGATTTTATAATGCTGCCCCATGACTGTCTTGACCCTGGGCCTCAACCACACGACCGCCGCCGTCGATCTGCGCGGCCGGTTCGCGTTCGCGGTGGACCAGCTCGCGCCCACGCTCAAGACCCTGCACCAGCGCCTGACTGGCGCCACACAGGCTGAAGTCGCTCTGCTGTCCACCTGCAACCGCACCGAGCTGTACTGCGCCGCCGGCCACCCGGCCGAGCCCGTGCACGCGTTGCAGCACGCGGCGGTCGACTGGCTTTCGGGCGTCGGCGGCGTCTCGCGCGACGAACTGATGCGCCACACCTATGTGCTGGAAGGTGGCCAGGCCGCACGCCACGCCTTCCGCGTGGCCAGCGGGCTCGACTCGATGGTGCTGGGCGAACCCCAGATCCTCGGGCAGATGAAGCAGGCCGTGCGCGAAGCCGACACGGCCGGCACCCTGGGCACGACGCTGCACCAGCTCTTCCAGCGCAGCTTTGCCGTGGCCAAGGAAGTGCGCACGTCCACCGAGATCGGCGCGCACTCCATCAGCATGGCCGCCGCCGCGGTGCGCCTGGCCAGCCAGCTGTTCGAAGACCTGCGCAAGACGCGCGTGCTGTTCGTGGGCGCTGGCGAGATGATCGAGCTGACCGCCACGCACTTCGCCGCCCGCACGCCCCGCGTGATGGCCGTGGCCAACCGCACGCTCGAGCGCGGCGAAAAGCTCGCCACGCACCTGGGTGCGCAGGCCATGCGCCTGGCCGACCTGCCCGACCGCCTGCACGAGTTCGACATCGTCGTGTCCTGCACGGCCAGCACCCTGCCCATCATCGGCCTGGGCGCCGTCGAGCGCGCACTCAAGGCCCGCAAGCGCCGCCCCATGTTCATGGTCGACCTGGCCGTGCCGCGCGACATCGAATCCGAAGTCGGGCAGCTGGGCGACGTCTACCTCTACACCGTCGATGACCTCTCGGCCCTGGTGCAGACCGCCGGCGAAAGGCGCCTGGCTGCCGTCGCCCAGGCCGAGGCCATCATCGAAACCGGCGTGCAGGGCTTTGTGCACTGGCTGGACCAGCGCACCACCGTGCCGCTGATCCAGGCGCTGCACGCCCAGGCCGACGCCTGGCGCGCCGCCGAACTGGCGCGCGCACGCAAGCAACTGGCCAAGGGCGCCGACCTGGAACAGGTGCTCGACATCCTGTCGAAGGGCCTGACCCAGAAAATGCTGCACGGCGCCATGGCCGAGCTGCACAGCGCCAGCCCGCACCACCGCCCGCAGGTGGCGGCCACGCTGTCGCGCCTCTTCCTGCGCGGTGAACTGCCCCGCGCCGGCGTGAAACCGGACGACAGCCACCAGCCGGACGAGGACAAGGCGTGAGCGGCGGCCTGGCGCCGTCGCTCGCCGCCTCGCTCGAACGCCTGGGCCACCGCCTGCAGGAGCTCGACGCCGCTTTGGCCGACCCGGCCGTGGCCGCTGACAACAAGCGCTACCGCGAACTGTCTCGCGAGCATGCCGAAGTCAGCAGCGTGTGCGACCTGGCCCGCCGCCACACCCAGCGCCAGCTTGACCGCGACACCGCCCGCCAGCTGCTTGACGACGCCGGCGACGACGCCGAGATGCGCGCGATGGCCACGCAGGAAATCGCCGACGCCGAGGCCGAACTGGCGCAGCTGGAAACCGAGCTGCAGACCGCCCTGCTGCCCCGCGACCCCGACGACCACCGCAACGCCTTCGTCGAAATCCGCGCCGGCACCGGCGGCGACGAGTCGACCCTGTTTGCCGCCGACCTGGCCCGCATGTACCTGCGCCACGCCGAACGCCAGGGCTGGCGCACCGAGATCCTGTCGGCCAGCGAGTCCGATCTGAACGGCTACAAGGAAGTCGTGATCCGCATCGAAGGCGACGGGGTCTACGGCCGGCTCAAGTTCGAATCCGGTGGTCACCGCGTGCAGCGCGTGCCGGTCACCGAAACCCAGGGGCGCATCCACACCAGCGCCTGCACCGTGGCCGTGCTGCCCGAGCCCGACGAGGCCGAAGAGGTGCAGATCAACCCGGCCGACCTGCGCATCGACACCTTCCGGGCCAGCGGCGCCGGCGGCCAGCACATCAACAAGACCGACTCGGCCGTGCGCATCACCCACCTGCCCACGGGCCTGGTGGCCGAATGCCAGGACGACCGCAGCCAGCACCGCAACAAAGCCAAGGCGCTGGCCGTGCTGGCCGCCCGCATCCGCGACCAGGAGCGCATCGCGCGCCAGGCGAAAGAGGCCGCCACCCGCAAGAGCCTGGTGGGCACGGGCGACCGCTCCGACCGCATCCGCACGTACAACTTCCCGCAGGGCCGGCTGACCGACCACCGCATCAACCTCACGCTCTACAAGCTCACCAGCATCATGGAAGGCGACCTGGCCGACGTGACAGCCGCGCTGCTGGCGGCCCAGGCCGCAGACCAGCTCGCCGAACTGGAAGCGGCCACCGGCGTCTGAACGCCTGCCCGACCGCGCCGTGCTGCGAACGCCCCGCCCGCACCGCGCCCCTGCCCTCTCGTCTGCCCGCTCGTGAACACCGCCCTGCCCCGCACCCCCGCCGACGCCCTGCAGCACGCCCGCGCCTGCGGCATCGAGCGCCTGGACGCCCAGCTGCTGCTGACCCACGTCACCGGCCAGTCGCGCACCTGGCTGCTGGCCCACGACCACGACCCGCTGCCGCCCGAGCAGGCGGCCCGCTTTGTCGATCTGGTCACGCGCCGGGCCGCCGGCGAGCCGGCCGCCTACCTGCTGGGCGACAAGGAGTTCTTCGGTCTGACGCTGCAGGTCACGCCCGCCACGCTGATCCCCCGCCCCGACACCGAAACCCTGGTCGACTGGGCCCTGGAACACATCCCCGAGCAGCCACAGGCCGACTCCAGTCCCTTCTCCGTGCTCGACCTGGGCACCGGCAGCGGCGCCATCGCGCTGGCCCTGGTCCACCGCCGCCCGCACGCGGCCGTGACCGCCGTGGACGCCAGCGCCGACGCACTGGCCGTGGCGGCGGCCAACGCCCGTGCACTGGGCCTGCCCCTGCGCTGCCTGCATGGCAGCTGGCTAACCCCCGTGACCGGTGAACGCTTCGACCTCATCGTCAGCAACCCGCCCTACATCGCCGACGGCGACCCGCATCTCACCGCACTCACGCACGAGCCCATCACCGCCCTGACGGCCGGCCCCGATGGGCTCGACGACATCCGGCACATCGTCGCCCACGCGTCGGCGCACCTGCGCCCCGGCGGCTGGCTGCTGCTTGAACACGGCTACGACCAGGCCGAGGCCGTCACCGCCCTGCTCCGGGCGGCCGGCTTCACCGAGGTCGCCACGCGCATCGACCTGGGCGGGCAGCCCCGCTGCACCGGCGGACGTGCATCCTTCACGCCCTGAACGGATTCGTGCGGACGACTTGACCGACCACGTCAAAACGGAGAACTGGGTTCACGAACGCTCACAAATCTGATCCACGGACACAAGCCGCTTGCCTAGCATCAGCACGGTGTTCCGGAGATCGTCCATGTGTGCCCTGCGTTCCCTTGCCCTGATGCCGATGACGGCCCTTGTGGCGCTGTCGACCAGCCCGTTCGCGCAGGCGCAGATGGTGCCCAAGGCGGGCCACGCCCTCCACCAGGCGCGCTCGGGCGACGTGACGGAAGCCCGCATCACCTGGCACCCGGTTGCGCCGGGGGGCTTTCGCAGCCCGGACGACACCGCCCCCCTGGACGGCAGACGCCTGCTGCGGCACTGGGAGGGCCGTGTAGGCGCCATGATCGACCGCCCGGCCAACCCGATGCACGACCCGCTGGGCGCCAGCCACGCGACGCCACCCGGGCTGCGCCTGCGCAGCCTGCACCTGCTGAGCGACTACTACCTGGCTGGCGGCCTGCGGGCCACAGCCGGTGTTGTCGGGGGCGACACCGCCCAGGCGTGGTGGGGCGCCGGCGAGCGGGGCGGCGGACTCAACCTCAGCCTGCAGCGCATCGACGGCCCGGCGGCCGGCCTGGAACAGGGCCGCACACCCCCCCGCGCAGCGCCCTATGTCGGCGCCGGCTACAGCACCCGGCTCACGCTGCCCGGCTCGCCGACCGCCTGGCATCTCAATGCCGACCTGGGCCTCACACCGCAGGCGACCAGCGTGCGTCAGATCAGCGACCTGACCACGCCAGCCGGCACCGATGTCGAAGGACCGACCCGGCTGCGTCACGTCCTCAAGGTCTCGGTGGGCTACGCCTTCTGAGCAGCCAGCCACGCGGCGCGCCCGGTTAATCCTTCTGCGGTGCTGCACTTCCACCACCCGCTCCCCCCCGCGCGAACAGGCCTGCTATAAACCCGGCTATCCGAATCTTTCCGTGAATGGTCAGGCTATGAGCAACGTGCAACAACGCATCGACGAACTCGTGAAGGGCAACCGCGTGGTGCTTTTCATGAAGGGCAACCCCACCTTCCCTCAGTGCGGCTTCTCGGGCCGCGCCGTGCAGATCCTCAAGGCCTGCGGCGTCACCGAACTCAAGACCGTCAACGTGCTGGAAGACGAGGAAATCCGCCAGGGCATCAAGGAGTACGCCAACTGGCCCACGATTCCGCAGCTCTACATCAACGGCGAGTTCGTCGGTGGCTCGGACATCATGATGGAGATGTACCAGGCCGGCGAACTCCAGCAGGTCCTGGGCGCGAACTGACGCAGTGTCCCGTCCCGCTGTGCAGCCGACGCGGCTGATCGTCGGGCTGACCGGTGCCAGCGGCGCCGTCTACGGCGTGCGCCTGCTGGAGCGCGCCCGTGCCCTGGGCGTCGAGACCCATCTGGTGGCCACGCCGGCCGGCATCCTGAACGTGCACCACGAGATGGGGCTGAACCGGGCCGAGCTCGAGGCCCTGGCAACCCAGGCTCACGCGCCGGGAGATGTGGGTGCCTGCATCGCCAGCGGCAGCTTCACCACCGATGCGATGGTGAT